>JALEWR010000150.1 GCA_022783515.1 Prevotella sp. | reverse complement strand
AGGCTGTTGTCTTTCTATTGGCGGCGGTGGCAATGGAAGAAACAAATACAACATATAGTAGAAAAATACATCTGTTTAAAAAGGGGAACAAAGAGAAAAAAGAAAGATAACTTACACACTTTTAGGACACTACCAACAATTCGTGGTATCCTTTTTAACTGATTGTAAAAAAAGCACTTACAAAGTATGATTTCTAATGGCTGTCATTAGAAAACACCTAAATGAATGCTTTTGGACTCTAATGACCGATTTGGGTTAAAATGGTATTTAGAAAGGGGTGAGTATTCTAAATATAATTCTAAACATAAATTCGTTGACCTCACGTTAGTTGACAAAGGTTTTGATAAGTTTTTACTATTTTCCTGTAAATGTCAGCTAATCGTTTTGTGGCTTTTAGGCTTTTGAGTACCTTTGTATATATTTTAAAAAGTAAAGGTATGCATCCTGTTTTTATAGCCGGTCCTTGTGTCATTGAGTCGCAAGAACTTTTGTATCAAGTGGCAGAGAAAATGGTGGAGCTTAACGAGAAGTTGGGCATTGACATTATTTTCAAATCGTCTTTCGATAAAGCCAATCGCACCTCCATCCGTTCTTTTCGTGGCCCGGGGCTTGAAAAAGGCCTGGAAATGCTGGCGAATGTGAAGTCGCGTTTTGGCTTACAGTTGCTCACCGACATACACGAGAGCTGCCAGGCACAAGCTGTGGGCGAAGTGGTGGATGTCATTCAGATTCCCGCCTTTCTTTGCCGGCAAACCGATTTGCTCGTGGCAGCCGCACAAACAGGTAAGATTGTGAATATCAAGAAAGCACAATTCCTGAGCGGAGTGGATATGCAATACCCCGTGGAGAAAGCCCGAGAGGCAGGTGCCAAAGATGTTTGGCTTACCGAGAGAGGCAATAGCTTTGGTTATAACAATTTGGTGGTCGACTTCAGAAATATCCCCGATATGAAAGAGTTTACATCCACAGTCATCATGGACTGTACCCATAGCGTGCAACGGCCGGGCGGAGGCGGTGGAAAAACCAGTGGCGACCGTCGTTTTGTGCCGTCAATGGCGTTGGCGGCTCAAGCTTTTGGAGCAACAGGATATTTTTTTGAGGTGCATCCTAATCCTGATCAAGGATTGAGCGACGGACCTAATATGTTGAAGTTAGACGATTTGGAACCTTTGTTGAACCGGCTTTTGGAGCGAGTATAATTCAGAGTTAAGACATGCAACAGCAAGAAATTTCACAGGTGAGGACTTATGCTTCCCAATGTTTAAAAGCCGAAGCACAGGCTTTACTTGATTTAATTCCCCAGTTGGACGACCACTTCGACCGTGCGGTCGATATGATTTTTCACTGTAAAGGTAAGGTTATTGTTACGGGAGTGGGTAAGAGTGGTAATATAGGTGCCAAGATTGCTGCCACCTTATCCAGCACAGGCACACCGGCTTTCTTTATCAATCCTTTGGATGTTTATCACGGCGATTTGGGTGTAATGACACCCGACGATGTGGTATTGGCCTTGAGCAATTCCGGACAAACCGATGAGTTATTGCGTTTTTTACCTATGGTGTTGCACATGCAAGTGCCTCTTATTGGCATGAGTCGTAACCCTCGGTCGTTGCTAGCCAAATATAGCAATGCTCATATCACGGTGAAGGTGGAGAAAGAAGCTTGTCCGTTGAATCTCGCTCCTACAAGTAGCACCACGGCAGCCTTGGCTATGGGCGATGCCTTGGCTGTGGCATTGATGCAGGTTAGAGGCTTTCAACCCCGAGATTTTGCACAATTTCATCCCGGTGGAGAATTGGGCAAACGACTGCTCACCACTGCAGCCGATGTGATGCGGAGTAGCGACTTGCCTGTTATTCCCAAGCAAATGCATTTGGGTGAGGCTATTATTGAGGTGAGTAAAGGAATGTTAGGTTTGGGCGTGGCTGTGGAAGATGGTCGTGTTGTGGGTTTGATTACCGATGGAGACATACGTCGTGCCATGGAGAAATGGCAGGCAGAGTTCTTTGTGCGGACAGTGGAAGACGTGATGACATTGCACCCCAAGACGGTGAAAGCTACGACAAAGATTACAGAAATACAGAGGTTGATGCAAGAGTATAAGATACATACATTGTTGGTGGTAGACGATGAACAGCATCTTTTGGGTGTGGTTGACCATTATAGTTGTATGATTTAATTCCAAAAGCGAAAGGAAAAGGTTTTGAGAGGTCTGTTTACACTGATAGTATTCCTGTCTTTTGCAGTGAGCCATGCACAGAGTAGTGATTCGTTGCTGGTTAAATCGTTACGGGAAGAGGGCATAACCTTTTCTCACGACAATTCCGTTACGCTCCTGATGAATGGACAAGAGAAGTTTGACGACCTCTTTTCGGCCATCCGACAAGCACGACAGACCATCCATTTGGAATACTTCAATTTTCGCAACGACTCCATAGCTAACCTCTTGTTTCAACTATTGGCAACCAAAGCACAGGAAGGTGTCAAGGTGAGAGCCTTGTTTGACGGCTTTGGCAACGACTCGAACAACCGGCCTTTAAAAAAGAAACAACTGCGAGAGTTGAGAAGTCGTGGAATAGACATTCACGAGTTCGACCCCGTGGGTTTTCCTTGGATCAATCATGTGTTTCACCGCGACCATCGAAAAATAGTGGTCATCGATGGACGTATAGCATATACCGGCGGTATGAACGTAGCAGACTATTATATTAATGGCACGGAGGCCGTGGGCGAATGGCGTGATATGCACTGCCGAATAGAAGGAAGTGAGGTGAATGCATTGCAACAGATCTTTGTGGATATGTGGCATAAGACCGCCAAGGAACGGTTGGAGGGTGTGGAACTTTATCAAGGAGGTGCAGACAATAGCTATTTTACCGGCTTAAAACCCGATACTACTGGCACTGCAGGAAAAAAGATGGTGGGTATCATTAATCGTGTTCCGAGAAAAACCAACGCCATCATTCGTAAGTTTTATATCGATGCCATTAACTTGGCACAAGACAGTATCAAGCTGGTTAATCCTTATCTCACGCTCAATCGCAAGTTAAAAAAGGCGATGAAAAAAGCGATGCAGCGAGGGGTAAAATTGGAGATTATGGTGTCGGAGAAGAGTGATATCCCATTGACACCCGATTGTGTCTATTATAATGTATACAAACTGATGAAGGCCGGTGCTGATGTTTGGATTTATCGTCCGGGCTTTCATCACACTAAGATTATTGCGGTCGATGGCAAGTTTTGTACTGTGGGTAGTGCCAACCTTAATTCACGCAGCTTGAATTTTGATTACGAAAACAATGCGGTGATAATCGATCGTCCCACCACTCAACAGTTATCCGAGATGTTTGATCGTGACAAGAGTAAGAGTTTTAAGTTGACTCCGCAAACATGGAGAGGGTTCAGGAATGGCTGGAAACGCTTTGTGGGCTGGTTCGCTCATCTGCTTACGCCTGTGTTGTGAGAGAAGGAAAACCTCCTCTTCCAAAAAATCAAATACTATGTATATCCACATAGCCTTGCATCACGGCATAGATGGTGAGTGCGGAGACGCTTTTCATGCCTAATTTATCCATGATGTTTTTGCGGTGAGTGATGACCGTTGTCAGGCTGATGTTGAGTTTATCGGCTATCTCCTTATTAATATAGCCCTGTACGATAAATGCCAACACTTCTATTTCTCTATCCGACAATATCTTTGTGCGTAGTGCTTGAGGCAGGGGAGGATGATTCTTACCGCCTCCATGAGCATGTTGCACCAGCATCAAGATGGATTTTACCAACTCCGGTTCGGGTAAGTTGATACACAAGCAATAAAAGTCGGCCAACTGGCCGGTAGGTTCGGTTGATGTAGTGAGTACGATGGTTTTGTTCTTTCGTTCGCAGAAAAACGCCCTATGTTCAAGTACTAAGCTGATAGCCACAAAATAATGGAAGTAGTTATCAGCACCGGCGTCTGCCAAATCGTCCATCGACCCGAATACATCTACTGACATAATGGGGATGACATTTTGTAGAATTTGCTTCAATCCCATTGTTGCCAAAGTGTTAGGGTCTACAATGGCAATCTTAGGACGTCCCATAGCCATTTTATGACTATGCTCAGGCATCATACTCTTGTTTTCTTCCATGCGTCAAAGAGTTGTTTACAGGTTAACTGTTCTGATGTCCACCAAGTTGTTGACAATGGCATAGATGGTGAGTCCCGCAGGCGAATGGATTTGTAATTTGCGAGCGATGTTGCGGCGGTGTGTAATGACCGTATTGATAGAAATACACAAGTGGTCGGCAATTTCCTTGTTGGTCATTCCCTGCACCAAGCTCACAATCACATCTTTTTCGCGTTCGCTCAAATTGTCTATTGTCTCATTGTGAGGCTTAATCATTGTGGAGATTTTGGCAGATACATCGTTCTGCTTACTCTTCTCCTCAAGGCGTCTAATCACCGGAATAAAAATCTCGTCCTCCACCATGGCATGTGCCGTGAGCCACGCTTCGTTATTGTAGATGTCGTATAATACGGCTGTGAGCTGATGGTTGTGCAATCCATCGGAAGGAAGATATTTAATGATAATGTTTTTGAGTTCCTTCAGCTTGATGTCGGTCTGTCCGTGATGCTTGGAATAGGTTTCAATGTCGTAGTTGCCCTGTGCGTTGTTGTTGAGCAAGGACGATACATAGGGGAACACATTTTTCTCTTCGTATCGCATATGCGAACGTATGCTCTGTGCATATTCATCGTAGAGCTTGATGATAAGATTGGTGAGATTGTTCTTTTCGTCCAGTGCTGCTACCAGTTCTTTACGCATAAAAGGCAGTTGGAAATCTAGAAAGTAGGCATGACTTGCACGAAGATAATTGATAAGGGTAGGGATAGACAGCTTGTCGTGTGCCTCCATGTCCTTATGGCCATTGATGGTGAAGTTGACAATGGATAAAAACGTATAAGTATCTACATCCTGGTCTTCGCACACTTCACGCACTGTTTTGTCGCCGAAGCCCATGCTGATGCCAAAGGCACTAAGAGTTTGCAGCACGCGATGATTGTCTTGGATGAGGAGAATCATCTTATCGTCCGGCTCATACATCTTATGATTTTTCATATTTCCGCTTGTTTTTGTTGAGCTTGCATGGTGAGGTTACTTTCCGGCAGTATAATTGGCAAAATCTGTTCTTTTGCTTGCCTGTTGTGCTACCACACCTTTGTCGTTTTTGTCACACCCATCTTATATTAATATGCAAATGTAATGAAAAAAACTGATAATGCTACATGAAGACGTTTATTTTGACTTTTGGGGTGAAAATAGAATCTACACGATGAACAGATAGAACAGTATGGAGGCAAGCCATGACAGTTGGAAAATATGGAACTTATCAGAGAGCGGTTTCCGATAACATGCAGTGGAAGATACACTACCCACCAAGGCTTATGTGGCACTCATCCCCAACCATACTACTACATTCAGTTGAGGTTTCTAGCTCTTCGTCATAACAGACACAGACCCTCTCAATAATCGTCTCTTGCATAAGAGCGTTGTCTATGGAAGGTACGATATGAGTCGCTTTTCAATTTTTGGAAAATTACAAGTACGAAAGGCCGTTTAAGAAAGCTGTAAGAGCAACAGCCATATAACCCTATTGAAAGCTAAGAATACGCTTTGTCCTGATGGGGTGTGGCAATACTTTATTCGATAAGAACAAGTGTAAAATAAGAGAAATCAGTGTTTGGTTTATTGATTATATCGGGATAATGTGAAATTTATCGTATGTCTCGTGTCGGATTTTTGTGAAAATGGGTATATTTGCACCATACTGAGTATAGATGAATTAGAGATGGAACAACTTCTCAAAAGAAAGATAGGCGATTATTTGTTGTAGTGGAGAAATAATCCTGAAAAGAAACTTAGTCAATATTTACTCTTAAGTATCCACTGAAGAAGAGTTAAAAGATGATACGATATTTTTCAAAGGTATTTTTCAAAAAAAGCAGAAGCCTAAAGATGTATAAAGCATTTCATACCTGTTTTATTTCATTACTTTGTGTCTTTGCAGGATGTACACATAATGGGATGCCTACCGACAAGGTTATGATAGCCCATTTTACCGAGAACGAGTCGGCTTTTGTGCAGTTGCAGCACCTGATAGATGAGGATTTGCCGGGAGAACGTTATCCTGCTTTCGATAACGCTCTCGACTCCTTTCGCTTGTCAGCGATTTCAGCTGAGAAAAAGGCTTTGTTAGACTCTCTTCTTAAAGTAGTAGGCGTGGAGCGGGTGTTTTACACAGGAACAGATACCCCGGCGGAATTTATACAAGATACAATCTACTCAAAACGAATAGACTTTCTCTACTATTCTTTTGGATTGTCTATCAGCGGAGGAGCAAAGAAATATGTATATGCTCCTCATCTAAAAGAAACAATAGCACAATCTCAAACATACGACGATATAGAATATTATATAAGGAAAATAACCAATGAGGATTTAGACGAATTGTCTAAGACTTATTCGCAAGAAGTGGAATTGTATCGCCCGATAAAAGATGATTGGTATATCTGCCTGGAAAGGAGTAACTAAGAATTAAATACTCCGTTCAATCTTGGGTATGGACATGAAACGACAATAAAATCAAAATATGGAACATCTGTTTGAATTGTTAAAAGTCCACTATCAATATGTCTTGATAGGGGGCGGACTTATCTTTTTGATAGGTGCTATACGAGGTTGGAAATGGACTTATAAAGCAACCCTTGGTGATAAAGTCCGCCACGGATTTCTCTTTGAAATATGGGACGAAAAAGGCTATAGAGTTTTCATAGGACTATGCGGACTGCTATTAGCACTTTGCGGTGTTGTGTTTTTATTGTTGGATAAAAGATAAGATTGGTCTTAAAAAAACAGGTTTTATAAAAGGAAAAGAATTTGTGTCATGAAAGAGAATATATTGGAAAAACTAAAATGCTTTAAAGGCAGAGTTGATGAATTAGGAGGCTATACAAGTGAAATAGTTTGTAAGGAAGTTGCAACTGAAAAAGAACTTTTGAATATTGAGAAAGAATTAGGCTATAAACTGCCGGAGGACTTTCGATGGGCACTTCTCAATATATCTTCGCACTTAGAGTTTTTCTGGAGTCTTTATAGCGAAGATAAAGAGCTTTTAGCTTTGCCAAATGAATTAGCGGAAATTTTTGCAGGTTCTTTTCATTTCGGCATTGATAGTATTCTTGTTTGTGAAGAAAGCAGGAAAAGTTGGATTGATAGTTGTTATACTAATTACAGCAATCCATATGACAAGGTGTTTCACAATAAATTGTCATTTCAGGAAGTAGAAAATGGCGATTTGTTTGCTATTGATTTGGAAGAAGACAACTATGGAAAAATTGTATATTTAAGCCATGATGGGAGCGATTTGCATGGCTATGTAATGGCAAATTCGTTTGGAGAATTTTTGGAAGAGTACACAAAAATAGGTTGTGTAGGCGGTGAGGATTGGCAGTGGGAAGTTTTTACAAACAATCATACGACGCCGATAGACAGCAATTCTGAAAATGCAAAGAAATGGCTTGAAATAATGTTTGATAGATAATACGTTCGGGATAAGAAACTTTTTAACCGCGTTTCTTAACTCGAAATATGTTGCCCTTGAAAAACTAAAAAACCACATATTTGGGTGTTTATCTAAATTGTGTTATCTTTGTCTGCATATAATATAACAAGATATGGAATATAAGAAAACAGCAATAGAGGGTGTTTTTATTATAGAACCCCGAGTGTTTCATGATGACCGCGGTTATTTCTTTGAAGCTTGGAAGCAAGCAGAGTTTGAAGAAAATGTGGGCAAGGTTAATTTCATTCAAGATAATGAATCGAAGTCGAGTTATGGCGTGTTGAGAGGCTTGCACTATCAAAAGGGCGACAGTTCTCAAGCCAAACTGGTGCGTGTCATTAAAGGTAAGGTGTTGGATGTGGCTGTAGACATTCGTAAAAGTTCGCCCACCTTTGGTCAGCACGTTGCTGTGGAGTTGAGCGATGAGAACAAACGCCAATTCTTTATTCCTCGCGGCTTTGCTCATGGCTTTTTGGTGTTGAGCGACGAAGCAATCTTTACCTATAAGGTAGATAATGTGTATGACCCTAAGAACGAGGCGAGCATACGATGGAATGACGAGCAGTTGGGCATAGACTGGGGTATTGACATGAAAGATGTTGTTACTAGCGATAAAGACTTGCACGCCCATTTGCTCTGCGAAGCAGAGGTCTTTGAATAAAAAAAGTAAGACACTGTATGTAAAACTTCTCGAAGAACGAGAAAAGACTTTCTTCCCTAAAAGATATAAGACTTTTTTGAGGAACGAGAAAAGAAAACCTTATCTAAAACAAAAAGATTGATGAAAATAGCGATAGTAGGAACCGGTTATGTAGGTTTGGTGTCGGGAGCCTGTTTTGCTGATATGGGTGCCGAAGTTACTTGTGTGGATGTGGATCAGCAGAAGATTGACCGCTTGCTGCAAGGAGAGATACCTATTTACGAACCGGGACTGGACGATTTGGTGCAAAAGAACGTGAAAGCCGGTAGATTGCATTTCACCACCTCTTTAGCTGATGTTCTCAACGAACAGCAAATAGTGTTTTCGGCTGTTGGTACACCACCCGACGAAGATGGTAGTGCCGACCTTTCGTATGTGCTGCAGGTGGCAAGAACCATCGGACAGCATCTCAATCATTATATGGTAGTAGTAACAAAGAGTACTGTACCTGTGGGTACGGCTGCTAAGGTGAAGGCTGCCATTCAAGAAGAGTTGGATAAGAGAGGAGTTAATGTGTCTTTCGATGTAGCCAGCAACCCCGAGTTTTTGAAAGAAGGAAATGCCATTAAGGATTTTATGAGTCCTGATAGAGTGGTGGTGGGTGTAGAGAGTGAACAAGCGAAAGAATTGCTGACAAAACTCTATAAACCTCTGCAGATTAATAATTTTAGAGTCATCTTTATGGATATCCCCAGTGCCGAGATGACCAAGTATGCTGCCAACTCAATGCTTGCCACTCGCATTTCGTTTATGAACGACATTGCTAATCTTTGCGAATTGGTGGGAGCCGATGTCAATATGGTGCGTACCGGCATTGGCAGTGATACGCGTATTGGACGTAAATTCCTTTATGCCGGCTGTGGTTATGGCGGCAGCTGTTTTCCCAAAGATGTAAAGGCACTTATCAAGACGGCAGACAATGAAGGCTATTCGCTTGAGGTATTGAAAGCTGTGGAGCGTGTCAATGAAAAACAAAAACGTATTGTCTTTGATAAATTAGTACAGATTTTAGGACAAGAGAATCTGAAAGGTAAGACTATCAGCCTTTGGGGATTGGCCTTTAAACCCGAAACCGACGATATGAGAGAATCGACGGCCTTGGTGGTTATCCATTTGTTGTTGTCGGCAGGTTGTCGTGTCAAGGTCTACGATCCTGTGGCTATGAACGAGTGTCGCCGAAGATTGGGCGATAGTGTGGAGTATTGTCGAGACATGTATGATGCCGTAAACGATACCGATGCTCTTTTGCTCTTGACCGAATGGAATGAATTTAGAATTCCCAATTGGGAAATCATCGGCAAGGTGATGAGGCAACGAATCGTTATCGACGGTCGAAATATCTTTGAAAAATCTGAACTGCTGTCAATGAACTTTGTCTATGACAGCATCGGACGATAGTAGGAGAGAAGGCTTATTGGCGTATGATGAAGTTATTAGAATATATATGTGTGCTGTTGGCTTTACTGTTGATGGGTTGTGCCGATAAGAAAGCACAGCCCATAGAACAGCAAAAAGAAGACTCAACGGCAAAAGAATTATTGCAAGGCGTATGGATTGACGCTGATGATGAGATGGTGGCATTCCGGGCAAAGGGTGATAGTATTTATTATCCCGACTCTACCAGTGTGCCTGCTCATTTTAAAATTGTGAAAGACACCTTGGTTCTTAGTGGCACCAGCGTGGTAAAATATCCCATCATCAAGCAGTCGGCACATCTCTTTGTCTTTAAAAATCATGCAGGTGATGAGGTAAAACTCATCAAGAGCGAGCAACCTGCCGATGAAGAGATATTTAAAAATGTATCGTTGGTGGCTGTTAACCAAAATCGTTTAATCAAGCGAGATACCATTGTTAGCTATAACGATACACATTATCACGGCTATGTACAGGTAAATCCAACAACCTATAAGGTGATAAAAGCTACTTATAACGATGATGGTGTGAAGGTTGACAATATCTATTACGACAATATTATCCATTTGGCTGTGTATCGTGGTGGTAGTAAGGTGCTTTCTCGCAATTTTGGGAAAGACGCTTTTGCCCATCTTGTACCTGCCGATGTTTTGAAACAAAGTGTTTTGAGCGACATGCTTTTTGCCGGTATCGATAGCCGGGGTTTGAATTATGACGTGATGATTGCCATCCCCGATTCGCCCAGTAGTTATATGGTGAGTCTTATCATTGGTTATGATGGTAAGATGAAGATGCAGCTGAAAGAGTGAACTCTCCAATAAAAAGAATAAAAGTATTTACCCGCCATGGATGATAAAGATAGAATCTTGGCATTGCGTCAAGAGTTGAACGGATATAATTATCGCTATTATGTATTGAACGAGTCGGTTATTTCTGATCAGGAGTTCGACTTTAAGATGCACGAGTTGCAAGACTTAGAAGCGAAGCATCCCGAATTATATGATGCTGCATCGCCAACACAGCGTGTTGGGAGCGATTTAAATGAGTCGTTTAAACAGGTTGAACACAAATATCCGATGCTTTCTTTGTCGAATACCTATAGTGAAGACGAGGTGCGGGCTTGGTATGAAGGTGTGAAACGTGATTTGCATGGCGAAGACTTTGAGGTGAGCTGTGAAATCAAATATGATGGTCTTTCAATCTCTCTCACTTATGTCGATGGCCGATTGGTTCGCGGTGTTACGCGTGGCGACGGTGTGCGTGGCGACGATGTTACCCGCAATGTGATGACTATCAAAAGCATTCCCTTGGTTTTAGATGGTACAGACTATCCCAAGGAGTTTGAAATGCGTGGCGAAATATTGATGCCTTGGCAGGTGTTTGAACAGTTGAATGCCGAGCGAGAGGCAGCAGGCGAAGCCTTGTTAGCCAATCCGCGTAACGCCGCCAGCGGCACGATGAAGAGTCAGAAGTCGAAGTTGGTGGCTCAACGTCGCTTGGATGCGTATTTATATGCCATGTTGGGCGACGATTTACCCTGCGAAGGTCATGTGGAAAACTTGGAAAAAGCTGTCGGTTGGGGCTTGAAGATAAGTGCAAATATGAAAAAAGCACAATCTTTGGACGAAGTTTTTGCTTACATTCATCATTGGGATGTGGCACGCCACGATTTGCCCGTAGCAACCGATGGCGTTGTTCTGAAAGTTAATAGTTTACGCCAACAACGTCTTTTGGGTAGCACAGCCAAGAGTCCGCGATGGGCAGTGGCTTATAAATTCAAAGCCGAAAAGGTATGTACTCGCTTGGACAGTGTGTCTTATCAGGTGGGGCGTACCGGGGCTGTAACGCCTGTTGCCAATATGCAACCCGTGCAGTTGGCAGGTACAACTGTGCGTAGAGCTACGCTCAACAACGCAGACTTTATCAAGACAATGGATCTCCATCTTGGTGATTATGTGTATGTGGAAAAAGGGGGTGAGATTATTCCTAAGATAGTGGGGGTGGATGTGGAGCGACGGAGTCAGGATGCAGCCCCTGTGGCTTTTGCAACTCATTGTCCCGAATGCGGAACTCCATTGGTGAGATATGATGGAGAAGCAGCCTATTATTGCCCTAACGATAGTGGTTGTCCCACACAAATTAAGGCTCGCATCGAACATTTTATTTCGAGAAAAGCCATGAATATCGACTCGCTTGGGTCAGAGACCATTGACGAGTATTATCAAAAAGGCTTGATAACCAATATTGCCGACCTATATAATATAGAGGTGTCGCAAATCAATGCAGGTGGAACGAAAGAGAAATCGGCACGAAAAATTGTGAGCGGCATTCAGGCCTCGCTCAACGTTCCTTTTGAACGGGTGGTCTTTGCTTTAGGCATCCGCTTTGTAGGCGAAATCTCGGCAAAACTCTTGGCACGTCGTTTTAAGAATATCGAGCGACTGATGGAAGCTTCTCTGGCCGACTTACAAGAGGTGGAAGGTGTCGGAAAGGTGATAGCCGAAAGTGTGATACGCTATTTTCAACAGCCGGAGAACCAAGCTATTATTCAACGTCTTCGCGACTATGGCGTGCAAATGAGTATTGTAGAGAGCGAAGAGAGAGAGGATAGTGATAAGTTGGCAGGTAAGAGTATAGTTATCAGTGGTGTCTTTACTCATCATAGTAGAGATGAATATAAAGATATTATCGAGCGTCATGGCGGTAAGAATGTAGGGTCTATCAGTAGCAAAACCTCTTTTGTTTTGGCAGGCGACAATATGGGACCCGCTAAGTTGCAGAAAGCAGAACAATTGGGTGTGGCAGTTGTGAACGAAGAAGAATTTTTGAAGATGATAGAAGAGCAGAGTTAAACTTGCTGATAGTCTATAAAGATAGTTTTCTTTTCAACTTCTAAACTTACCAATTTTAAAATTCTTTAACTCATCAAATCATTTTAGTATGAGAATTATTGTATCAGAAGAGATAAAGACCGTGTGTCCGCATTTTGTGGGAGCAGCTATTGAGGCGAATGTGGAGAATAAACCTTATTCGCCCCAGTTATGGAAAGAGATTGAAGCATGGTGTGATGAGATAAGGCAGACGATGACAATCGAACGGTTAAAACAACGTTCGGCTGTTGAGTCAACACGAGCCATGTATAAGGCTTGCGGAAAAGACCCCTCACGTTATCGCCCTGCGGCAGAAGCCTTGGTTAGGAGAGTGTTGCAAGGTAAGGAATTGTATCAGATAGATACCTTGGTCGATTTAATCAACCTTGCCAGTATGGTACATGGTTATAGCATTGGTGGCTTTGATGTCGATTGTATGATGGGCGACTGCCTGACCTTGGGTATAGGTAAGGCAAATGAACCCTACGAAGGTATAGGTAGAGGACCACTCAATATCGAAGGCTTGCCAGTTTATCGCGACTTGCAGGGTGGGGTGGGAACCCCCACGAGCGACCATGAACGAACCAAGATTACACTCAATACCCGTCGACTCTTGGTCTTGATTAATGGCTATGATGGCAACCGAAATGGTGTGCGAGAAAATGCCGGTTATATACAAGAATTGTTAAGGAAGTATGGTAATAGCGATGGCGGTACAGTGGTAGAATACTAACACCCTGTATCGCCATCGCCACGTCTTTAGGTGTTCTTAATCAAGGTACTACAGATAAGAGCATCTACTTCTATCATCGTTTTTGTACATACCATCAGATGGAAGAATAGAAATGAAATTTTGGAAAGTTTTTAATAAAAAATCTCATTTTTATTGTTAACTTTGCAAACGTTTAGCTAGACAAATTATTATAATAAGTTTATATGTCTTTTTTTATTTTATTAACCACCGTATTGATAACGGCTGTGTTTTTGGTTGTAGCAGCTTATGCTGTAGCCAAAGCTATTGGACCACGTTCGTACAATGCAATTAAAGGTGAACCATTTGAAAGTGGTATTCCTACACGCGGGTCTTCATGGATTCCTGTGAATGTGGGTTATTATCTTTTTGCCATCCTTTTTTTGATGTTCGACGTAGAAACAGTGTTTCTTTATCCTTGGGCAGTTGTTGTTAAACAGTATGGAGTGATGGCTTTGGTTAGCATCGGTTTCTTCATGCTGGTATTAGTGTTTGGCTTGGCGTATGCTTGGCGGAAAGGAGCTTTGGAATGGGAGTAAACAAACCACAGATTAAGAGTATTCCATACGCCGACTTCAAGGATAATGAAACCTTGGAAAAGTTGAGTAAGGAATTGAGCGAAGGCGGCGTGAACGTTGTCGTTGGCTCATTGGATCAAGCCATTAACTGGGGACGAAGCAATTCGCTTTGGTCGTTGACCTTTGCGACCAGTTGTTGCGGTATTGAATTTATGTCAGTGGGTTGTGCCCGTTACGACTTTGCTCGTTTTGGTTTTGAGGTAACGCGTAACTCTCCACGTCAAGCCGACTTGATTATGTGTGCAGGAACAATTACTAATAAAATGGCTCCTGTAATGAAGCGTCTGTATGATGAAATGCCCGACCCTAAATATGTGATTGCTGTTGGTGGCTGTGCCATCAGTGGCGGACCTTTTAAGTCGAGCTATCATGTGGTGCGTGGTATTGAAGAGATTGTACCTGTGGATGTGTTCATCCCCGGTTGTCCTCCACGTCCCGAAGCCATCCTCTATGGTATGATGCAGTTGCAACGTAAAATCAAAGTGGAGAAATTCTTTGGTGGGGCTAATCGCAAGGAACAGAAGCCTCTCGTGATAACAAATGTACCCGAGGATTTTGATAAATAAGTAGTAAGAGCATTATGAAACTGAATAATTTAGAATTCAAACAGCATAACTTTGCCACAGAGATGGCGAAGTTGCGAAATGAAAAACATTTCGATTACCTTATTACTATTGTCGGCGAAGATTTTGGTGAAGAAGGTTTAGGGTGTATCTATATCCTTGAAAATACAGAAACACACGAACGTATCTCGGTAAAGACATTGGCAGAGAATAAGGAGACTCCTTATATTTCCTCTGTTTGCCATCTATGGAAAGCAGCCGACTTCTTGGAAAGAGAAGTGTATGATTTCCTGGGTATCAAGTTCTTGGGGCATCCCGATATGCGTCGCCTTTATTTGCGTAGCGATTTTGTGGGCTATCCTTTGCGTAAGGACTTCGATATGGACCCCGAAAAGAATAAGGCTCCAATGTTTGATGATCCCGAACCTGACTATACTTTCGAGTATAATTTGGATAAGGATGGTCGTTTGGTGGCAACCAAGAAACCTTTGTTTGGTACTGACGACTATGTTATCAATATCGGTCCTCAACACCCTGCTACTCACGGAGTTCTTCGCTTGCAGACAATCTTGGATGGTGAGGTAATAAGAAAGATATATCCCCACTTGGGTTATATTCATCGTGGTATCGAGAAAATTTCGGAGAGCTATACCTATCCTCAAACATTGGCGTTCACCGATCGTATGGACTATCTGAGTGCTACGATTAATCGTCATGCCTTAGTGGGTGTGAT
>JALEWR010000116.1 GCA_022783515.1 Prevotella sp. | reverse complement strand
GCCTTTGTTTTCCAAGCTGCCGGTTGGGTGGTCTTGGTCTTTGCCGCCCTCTTTATGGTGCTTGCCATCTTCGTTCCACGCCCTTATTGTCGCTTTGTTTGTCCTACGGGAACATTGTTTAAGATGATAGGGTAGGCCCTCTCGGCTTTCCCGAAGGAAAGGAGAAAGCGAGGAACTTCTTGAAGAAGTGTTGGGTGTGAGACTTTTACTTGTGTCATCCTTTCCCCTTTCGGGAGGTTGGATGGGTTGTTCAATTTCTCCGGTTTTCTTCTCCTTTCTTTACAATCCAAACTTTTGTTTTAGAAAAGAATGATGCTGAAAAGCATAAAAATGGAGGGTGAGGATGTGAGAAAAATGTTATTTTTCTCTCGTTTCTATCCTTTGTTTTTCTAAAATGCATGCTTTGATGGTGCGAAAGGTTAACTTTCAGGATACGAAAGAGGCACTTTCACCCTGCAATACCTATGATTTTGCAAGGTGAAAGTGCCTCTTTTGGAAAGAAAGAACATACAGATAAAATATAAACGTCTTATTATCAGTGTGTTATGAAAAATGTGCTGTTTACCTCCTCTCATCTTTTTGTCGCCACGATGCGGCTTTATGAACGATGAAAAGGGTGAGGAAAATTGGGCAATTTTTAAGAAGGGGTAGATAAAAGGGTGGAGGAGGGGAGTGTCATATATCCCTTCTTCACCCCTTTTGTGAGAGTTGGTATGCGATTAGAATTTATACGTCGCCGACACCACCACATTTCTTCCTGCTGCCGAGATGCCCGAACTATAGGTACGGTAGCGTTTGTCGGTGATGTTTTCTATGCCTGCATGGAGGATGACATGCCTGCCTGCCTGATATTGAGCCTTAAGGTTGAGCGTAGCCCAGGCGGGCGACCATACCTTGCCATCGGCATCGAGAGCATACATTTCGGTCTTCGACTTCTCGTCTTCGGGCATGTCTTTGTGCAAGCGACGACCTTGAAATTCGGTGTAGAGTTCCATATACAGGTTGTCGTGGCTATAACTCAAGGCAGCACGACCGAAGAAAGGAGCGGCATGTCGCAACATGCTACGTTCGCCATTGTCCAATTCTTCCTTACCCTTCTGCCAGTTGGCATGAGCATTCAGTCCGAAACCCAAGGGCAGATTGGCTTTTACGCCCAGTTGAACACCATAGATATATGCCGACGCAGCATTTTGTATGGCGAGTACCTTGTGGTTCTCGCCCTTATAAAGGATGCTGTCTTGTCCGTTCACCTTAAAGTCGCGACGCACCAAGGCATTGTCCAGATGGGTGTAATATGCCGAGAGGTCGATACGCAATGTTTTGTTGAAGAGGCGTGTGATGCCTATCTCCACATTGTCGGCATATTCGGGACGCAAGGCAGGGTTAGGCACTGTTACGGCTTCGGCCACCGAATCGTAGAGCTTGCCCATGTCGTCGACATTGGGAGTGCGGAATCCACGCGACACACTTGCTGCCAAAAGCCATTGCGAGGTGGGACGATAGGTCAGTCCCAGGCTGCCCGAGAACGAGCCTTTGGCATTGGTTTGATGTGGGTCGAAACCCAATGTGATGCCGTGATTGGTGAAATCGGCTTTCAGACGATAATGGTTATATCTTGCTCCTGCTTCGATGTTGAGCTTGTGGGTTAGACGATAGAGTGCCTGTGTGTAGGCAGCATACGATTCCCAACGCGATTGCGGGTAACGTGAAGGGGCAGCTTCTTGCGTGTTTTTGTCGATGAGGGTGAGTGTGCCTGTAGACCTTACGCGGTTGTTGACATATTCCAGACCATAATAAAGTGAAAGCTGTTGGCCCAATGCTTTGGTAAAGTCGAGATTGAAGGAATAAGCATCTACCTTTTCTTCTGTACGGTTGCGTTCGGGCTTATTTAATCGGCGGTCTATTCTACTCTCTTCAAAGCGTTGCACACCTGCTCTCAATGCCATCCGGTCGTATATGCCTTGGTGGGCATGATGAGTGGCAGTGAGCTGGTTGAGCATCCATATTTGGGGACCATAGTTCCACTCTCCAAATTGTGGTAGTCCTTTTCTTATGCGTGTGTGGCGGTCGTATCGTGCATAGTCGGAAGTTTCAGAATAATGGAAAGCATATTGAAAATCCCAGTTTTCTGTGGGTTGGAAGCGTATTTTCTGCATGAGATTGATTTGCGAATAGCCCGAGGGCGACTGTAGGAGTGGGTTGGGATTGTCTGTCACTACATCCTTTCCATCTTGTCGTTGCACGAGATAGGGTTTGAGATATTCGTCGGGGCCATGACTTCCTTGTCGCATATCGCCGAAGTTGAACGAGCTGAAACTGGTGAGGAAAGCCCATTTCTGTCCGCCCACGCTCACGTCGAAGTGGGCTGTACGTTCGTTATTGGCAGACGAATAGCGAGCCACGGCACTACCGGTAACGCGTGTTTTACCATCGGTCGAGAGTTGTGCCTGCTTGGTTCGGAAACTCATGACACCGCCCATGGCATCAC
This sequence comes from Prevotella sp., assembly GCA_022783515.1. GTDB lineage: Bacteria > Bacteroidota > Bacteroidia > Bacteroidales > Bacteroidaceae > Prevotella. The sequence continues at coordinate 6,516 of JALEWR010000116.1, read as the reverse complement.
TGCCATAGATAACCGATCCGGGGCCGAAGACCACTTCTGCCCCTTCGAGAGCGAAGGGGTCGAGCGAGATGACGTTTTGGATATTGCCCGAGCGAAAGATGGCTGTGTTCATGCGTATGCCGTCGATGGCGTAGAGCAAACGATTGGTGGCAAAACCGCGTATCATCGGACTGCCACCGCCCAACTGACTTTTCTGCATAAACACCTTTCCGGAGATGGCCAATAGGTCGGCTGCTGTCTGTGGGTTGTGCAGAGCGATGTCGCGAGGTGTGATAACGGCGATACTCTTGGGTTGTTGGCCTTGCGACTGTCGCCATCTGTTGGCAGATACCACCACCTCGTCTAAGGCAATACTGCTGGAATCTACAGGTGCTTTATCATTGGCAAAGGTGGGGAGTGATGCTATGATGATATTTAAAAATAAGTATTCTTTCATATTGTATATAATATTGAATGAATTGTTAGATAAGTAAACAAGTAGGGAAAGGGCAATATTATCATGATGATAGAGTATAAATTGTTGCTTTATCTACTTATTTACTTATCTTCTTATTTTTATAAGATTGTTGATATTATTTTACGACAAGCTTTCCTGTTTTGTTAAACGTTTTGCTTGAGATGGTATAAACGTAGAGTCCTTTGGTAAGCGTATGTGTGTAGATGCTTGTAGTGCCTGTAGGAGCTACGTTCTCGGTCTGTATCACTTTACCCGAAGTGTCGAATAATTGCCATGTACAAGCCTGGTCTATGCCTTGTGGTGTCAATATGATGGTTTGTCCGGGTGTAACAATCTTATTAGACAGAATAATGTCGTGTGTCAAAACCTCTTGTCCGATGATGCCATCTGCAATGGCTGTTCCGCCTTTAATCATTTGCGGTACAGTTTTGCTGCTTGTTTTTCCGTCAGCAGTTGTTACAGTGAGTGTCACATCATAAGTTTCTCCATCTCTCACTTTCACACGTGTTTGGCGTGCAGTTGGGTCGGAAATGCTTACAGGTTGGGGTGTGAACTTCCATTGCCAGCGTGCTCCATTCTGATTAACGATAGAATAGCTATCCATCAAGAGTTCGGCAATGCCTTCTTCTTTTTGTCCTGCATTGAGAATGATGGGCTGTGCAATGGGCTGGAAGTTTTTATCTTTCAAGTCGCGTTCCCAAATACCATTGTTGGTAGCAATTCTGATTTTTCCCTCTTTGTAGAATGGTAACATGCGGTTGATGGTCATCACAGGAGGCAATCCTTCTGAGAAATCAACCCAACCATCGGTTGTGTTATCCCAGTAAAGAACTCTGCTTCGTAACATTTTTTGTCCTAATTCTTTGTTGAGAACTCTGTAAACGCTACCTACGGCATATACCGCATTCTTTTCGTTACCTGTAAGGAAGAAACGATTGACAATAAATTTTTCTTCTTCTTCTGTCGAACCGGGAATTTGAGTATTGATAAGATTATCACTTATTTGTTCCCATTCTATACCATTGCTTGTTGTACGCCACATTCCACCAGGCTCGCCTGTGGTTACCCAAATTTCGTTTTCGTCAGTGGGATGTATTGCAATTTTTGCTTTAATCGCTTGTTGGTGAAGCTGTGAGGGAAGGTCTTCGTACGCTTGGAATGAAGTTCCTCCATTGAGCGAATAGAATATACCACCGGTTTGTGTTATAACTACAATCTTATTAGGATTAGAGCGTGAGATGGCATGTCCTGTAATAGGCTGGTCGAATTGGTATAATTGTGTATAGCTTACGCCATCGTCCACGGTTTTATATAGTGTCCTATGTTCGCTTGTATATCCTCTGATTGAAAGGAAACTCTTGGCATAACGTGGATCGTATTCGAATCCGAGACCATGGTGAGCATTCTCATAAGGGAAGTGCCAGAACCTATCAAATCGTTCAAAATTATCAGTTTTCCAATTGTTGGGTATGAATAATGCTTTTTCGGGAGCATCAGAGAAGGCTACCTTACGAGGATTGCTAAGGAAGACATATCCGGTAGATGTTTCGCTACCATCTACACTGATAGAAACACTATCATAGCCTTCATAATGTATCATGTTAAAGTTGTGATTGCGTCCTCCTACCATCACGTCTTCATTCCATCCTTGATCAAAGCCCCAAAACTCAGATGCAAAGATTCCGTTGATGCGTGTTACTGCATGGGTATCAAAGAAATCGTTTGAGCATATCACACCACCATCAGTAGAAAGCCATGTTTTGCCATCAACAACGTGAATGTCTTGCATATCGCAGTGCAGGTCGTGTTGTCCGTAATATCCACCTTTTAGTTCTAGTGTATTACCACCATCTTTTGAGCTATAAAGGAAGATGATACCGAAAAGAATATGTTCGGGATTGGTGGGAGAAGCGGTAATAACCATATCATAATAACCTTGCCCGCCGTATCTATCTAGTGATTGGAAATTGGAATGATCCTTTAATGTATTGTTTTCTTCCCAGTTTTGTCCGCCATCTGTACTTTTAAACAAAATGGGAGATCCGGCATAGAATGGGGGAGAAGGAATGCTATAACCATCGGATTTACATGCCCAAACATAGATATAGTCTTTACCATTGGGAGCTTCAGAAAGTCCGATGCGTCCACAAGATAATTTAGAATCGCTTAGATGATAGGTAAAGTTAGCCCCACTATCGTGGCTGATGGCTAGTTGTACACGCCAACTTTTGCGTACAAGGGTGTAGATGGTGGAGGGAGTTCCGTGCTTGTATTTAATATCGAAACACATTCCATCTACAATTTTATCCCATGAAGTACCCCCATTGGTACTCTTAAATACTCCGTTGTCGTTGCCCAAGAGTATTTCATTATCGTTAGTGGGGTTAAAGACAATATCTCGTGTGCGATAGCTCTTACTGCTGATTTGCGAGGGAGTAATGTCTCTCCATGTGTTACCTCCATCGGTAGTAAGCCAAGCAAAAGGTCCTGCACTTACTACTACCTTATTATGGTCGCTGGTGGAAACATCAATAGCACTCACTTCACCCCCAAAGAAATGGTTTACAGCACATGCGTTCCAATGTTGTCCTGCATCAGTGGTTTTGAAAATCATACCGGTTTCTGTACCACAATAGATGGTAGAGGGGTTAGATTTGGATACACCTAAGCGTTGCACATTGGATTGTGCAGGACGCATTTTTTTTGTTTTATAATCGTATGTTCTCAGAGGTGCTATCAGTTTCCAACCATTGGCAGCTGCACGAGTGGTGGGTCTTTGTGCTTCTTTGTTTACATCAGCAACGAACTGGCGATAAGTGTTGTGTGTGGGTAAGGCAATGCGGCCATTGCTTTGTACATAAGGTTGGTAGTTTCTTTGCCATCTGCGGAAGTGATTGACGATGGGTTTTGTATTTCCTTTTTTGTAGCGTGCCTCTGGATTGCGTAAGAGATAATTCTCAAAGGAATCGACCATTTCGTAGTAGTTCACGGTTTCGAGATTATTCATCTTTTCCATCCATTTGGGTGCTCCTTCAAATACGGTTGCAGGTGCATAGGGTTGATGCAACTCGGGATTGGTGTCCTGTGCCTGTGTTAAGCACGTTGTTGCCAGTAAGAGGCAAACAGCTAATTGTCTCTGTTTCATGTTGTTTGATTTTTTAAAGGGTTATCAATGTTTTATCATTGCTTGATAAATTTTCCAAAATATTTGTGTTGCTTTGTTCGTAGTTCATAGATATACACGCCATGGGCGAGTATTGGAACTTGCAATTGTGCTTTGTTTTGCAACGCATCTAAATGGAACGTATGGAGTAATCTTCCTTTAGCATCGTGCAAGGTAAATGTTTTGTTTTCGTTGAGTTGGTTGGTTTCAATATGAATCGTTACGTTGTCGCCATCAACAACAGGTTGAATGCGTGCTGTAGGATAGGAGGTTACTTGCTCTATGCCTGCAGTACTACTGATGGTAATCATGTTCTTGATGGTGCGGCTATGCTCACCATGAGGTGTTTTCACCTTGAGTGTTACGTTGTAGTTACCAGGATTGCCAAACACCACTTTAGCAATTCGTTCGTTAGCTCCAGTTACTTTTTGTGGTTGTGGAGAGAACGACCACTCCCATTCTGCATCTGTGTGATTAACGATGGAATAGCTATCAAAGACCACTTCCTTTTGTGGTTCGTTTGTAAGATTGCCATTGCCGATATTCAGTGCCATAGGCTGTGCCACAGGTGCAAAATTTTCAGAGTATAAAGGAATTTCCCAAACACCTTGACTTGTGGCAGCACGCAGTTTGCTTTCTTTGTAGAAAGGTGCTATGCGTGCAATACGAGCAGCTGGAGGCAAACCTTCCGAATAGTTTACCCAGCCATTGGTGGTATCGTCTTTGTAATAGACGCGTGCTTCTCCTTCAGTTCCGAGATACACACCGTTATGCTGATTTCCTGTGAGAATAATCCAATTGAAACGCTTGTCCTTCATATCTTCCGACAGTGGTTTGTGCCATGTTTTACCCATGTCGGTGGTATAGGCCACTCGTCCGGGGAAATTGGAATTGCTAAACCACATTTTATTTTCGTCCTTGGGGTCTACTGCTATGCAAATTCCTGATGCAGTGTTCATGCTATTGTCGAATGGAACACTCTCCATCCACTCCCAAGACTGGCCGTTATCGATAGAGTATTTGATATTAAATTTCCCTGCAACATAGATATAATTGGGATTAGAGCGTGCTATCTCGTAGCTTGCAACATCTTCGTCTTCCATATCACAGAATTGGCGGAAGGAAAATCCTTCGTCTTCGGAGATGTATAGGTAAGAGCGTTCGGTGCGGTCGCTCATGATTAAGCGTTTGGCATATCGAGGGTCGATACCCAATTCTTTGCTTGTTTGTAGGGTTTCGTAGGGTTTCCGAGTTGTAAATTGTCGGTTATATAGCTTTTTGATGTTGCCATCAATTGTTTCTGGCACGATGCTCACTGTAAGGTCGTCTGAGAAATAAACTTTGCGTGGTTCGCTCATGAGTATGTGTCCTGTAGCCCATTCCACACCGCCCACATGCAATGTATTTCCTTCTCCATAGTTGGAATGATGAACGGCATCGCCATTGTGCCATCGCCCACCTGCCATAATATCTTCGTTCCAACCTTGTCCAAAGCCATGGTACTCGCTGGCATAAATGCCGTTGTTGCGGTCTTCTCCAATGGTTTTGAAGAAGTTGTTAGAATATTTAATACCACCATCGGTACAAATCCATGTGTCGTTTTCGTGTATAGCAATATCTTGTATGTCAGGATGCATACCTTCTTGTTTGTGATAACCACCAATGGCATTGTTGGTTCTGTCTCCTATACCGCCTTGTTCGGAACGATAAGCGTTACACAAGCCAAAGATTACATGCTCCGGATTGTGAGGCGATGCTCCTATCATCATATCAAAATAGCCTTGTCCGCCTTGTTCGTTATCAGCATACTCTGAAAATGTTTGCCCTTGTCCGCTGCGTGTGGTGTTGTCTTTCCATGTGCGTCCTCCATTGATACTTTGCAGGATATGAGGTTTTCCTAACCCACCATAAGGGCTACTCCCATAGAAGTATTGGTTAGAATTGACCAAAGCATAAACATATTCTCTACCGTTTGGTGCCTCACTCACAGCCAATCTTCCGGCGGTGATATTGTTGACAGGTAGTGATTGGTGGGTAAAACTTTGTCCGCCATCTTCTGATATATAAAATTGGAAATGGCTATTTGAAGGTTGTTTTGCCAAGAGATAGATGCGTTGGTCGTTGCCTGGCTGCAATTCGTGGTCGTGGCAAGCACCCTCAAATGTTGCTCTAAAGCTTTGCCCACCATTGGTAGATACATAGAAAGCACCACCATTATTGTCGTTGATACCGGTGCTTAACGTGATTAACTGAGGATTAGTGGGGGAGATGCGAATGCTGTTGACACGTTTGTCAATATCAGCTTGTCTATTCCAGGTTTGTCCGCCATCGGTCGTTTTCCATAAGTTTTGTCCTGCTCCTACATACACCGTATTTTCGTCGTGTGGCGAAACATGTAAAGCAAAGATGTAACCACCAAAGTTGTGTGTGGCATTACAAGGTAACCATGTTTTTCCCTTATCGGTAGTTTTAAAAACGACACCTGTTTGGGCACCGCAATATACAATGTTAGGATTGGTTTTTGCAATGTCTATACGAAAGATGCACGCTTGCCAATCCTTTGATTTGGGGCTTCCACTTACGGTAGATACGGTGCTGTTGGGACCAATATTTCTCCATGTTTTGGTGTTGAGAGTGCGTGTTTGCTGTCGGATGGCTTGTTGTTGGTTCTGTCGTTCGATACTATCGACATAGCTCTGATAACTCGGCAGATAGATCTTTCCATCTTTTCCAACGAAGGAGCGGTATGCTTTCATCCATCGGCGATAAAAATTAACGGCCGGTTTCTTCTCCAATGTTTTCACGCGGGCATCCACATCCTTTGCTATCCAATCGGCAAAGAGCGAGTCCATCTGATAATAGTTAACGCCTGCGGGATTGGCTTCGATGGCACGCA
>JALEWR010000086.1 GCA_022783515.1 Prevotella sp. | reverse complement strand
AATTATTTAGGACACTATTGATAATAAAGAGTGTGCTTTTGGTAAGTGTGAAGAGGAGGTAAGCCCACTCTCTTGAATGTGGTACTTGTGGGTCTTGAAGAAGGAGGAAATATATCGTTAGATGTGTTGTTACTTGAGATATATGAACCTTTTATTCTAAATTAATTATATAGTAGTTGTACTAACAGTCTACTTTTATGTTATTTAATTATCTTTGCACACAAAATTTGTGTGATTATGCAATGGACTAAATATACATTGAAGGAGTCAAGAATAGCAGCAAAGCTCTTTCAACCAATTTTAGCTGAGTTTTCATCTGTTGTGAGCTTAAGGCTTCCATTGGACTAATTAGGCTAATAATCTCTGACCTTTACTCTCCCCTCCTTGTGAGGGGGTGGGGGAGGCTACTAACGTCTATCATCTACATTATCAATTACCTGATAAACAGCAGTTCCCTATACTTAGGCAAGGTCCACAGCTCGTCGGAAACAAGCAATTCGAGCTTATCCATCTGATAACGGATACTCTCAAGTTTGGGAGCGATGGTGTCATGGTAGGCAATAGCCTTTTCACGTTCGCCTCCTTCCCATAACCTTATTCCTTAAAATGTTAATATCCTGAAAGGCAAGACTTGTGTCCCCTCTGCTAATCTTGCTAATACAATTTCACGTCTTATTCTTTATCGCGTCCCATCCAATGTTTGATTCGTGTCATGGCTTCCTCGCAGTCTTCCCTATTGCCGAAAGCCGTAAAGCGGATGTAGCCCTCGCCGCTGGGTCCGAAGCCCACACCAGGTGTACATACCACACCGGCACTATAGAGAAGGTCTTCAAAAAACTTCCAACTGCTACTGTTTCCGGGTGTCTTTACCCAAAGGTAGGGGGCATTCTCGCCACCGAAGACCTCAAGTCCCAATTGCTTGAGCGACTTGTACATGATGCGTGCGTTGCCCATATAATATGCCACGGTTTCCCTTACCTGTGCCTTGCCTTCCGCAGAATATATCGCCTCGGCAGCACGTTGGCTGATATAGCTCGTGCCATTGAACTTGGTACACTGGCGTCTGTTCCACAAAGGGTTCAGCTGGATACGTTTCTTGCCGTCCAATGTCACGGCTGTTACCTCCTTGGGGATGACCGTATAACCACATCTCACACCTGTAAAGCCCGCTGTCTTTGAGTAGCTCCTGAACTCAATCGCCACTTTCTTGGCTCCCTTGATTTCATAAATAGAATGCGGTATATCCTCATCCTGAATGTATGCCTCATAAGCTGCATCAAAGAGGATGAGCGTATCATTCTTCAAGGCATAGTCTATCCACTTCTTAAGCTCTTCCTTTCTCAGCACCGTACCCGTAGGATTGTTGGGATAACAGAGGTAAATCATATCCACACGATGGTCGGGCAGCTCCGGGCTGAAGTTGTTCTCGGCTGTGCAAGGTAGGTAGTTTACGTTGCTCCACTTCCCGTTTTCCAATACGCCAGCCCTTCCGCACATCACGTTGGAATCGATATAAACGGGATAAACAGGGTCTGTAACCCCGATGCTGTTATCCCATCTCACGATTTCACCGATGTTTCCCGTGTCGCTCTTGGCTCCGTCGTTGATGAAGATTTCGTCTTTGTCAAGGTGAATTCCCCTTGCCACATAGTCGTTCTTGAGGATAGCGTCACGCAAAAAGTCGTAGCCATGCTCCGGACCGTAGCCCCTGAATGTGTCTCCACTTGCCATCTCATCAACTGCCTTGTGCATGGCAGAGACCACGGCAGGGCATAACGGTTGCGTGACATCGCCTATCCCTAAGCTGATGACGCGTGTCTGTGGATGAGAAACCTTGAATGCGTTCACCTTCTTGGCAATGTCTGCAAAGAGATAGTTATCTGAAAGTTTTAAAAAATGTTCGTTTACTAATGCCATATTCTTATCTATTTCCAAATTCTGAATATTTGTCTTGTCTGTTTATTTGTGTATCCTGCCAATCGGGCGGGGATGTTCAGAAGTCGCAGATGATTTCCCCATCGAAGACAAAGGTTGCCGACCCCGTCATGTAAACATGGTTGTCGGCTCCGCTCCAATCTATTTCCAACCTTCCTCCGTCCATGATAATGGTGCTTTTTCGCTCCACCCTGCCCGTCAATGCCGCTGCAACTGCCGTGGCACAGGCACCGGTTCCGCATGCCATGGTGACACCGCTGCCTCGCTCCCACACTCGTGTACGGATGCTTCCGTCGCCCTTTATCTCGGCAAACTCGATGTTACACCGTTGCGGAAAAGCCTCGTTCACCTCCAGCAGTCTGCCATAATGGGCTATGTCTAAATGCTCCACGTCGTCAACAAAGATTACAAAATGAGGATTACCCATACTGACAAATGTTCCTTTGAAGGCTTTGTCGTCAGCCACCAGCAAGCCATCGGCAGGAGAAACGTACTGTTCGGATTTTTCCAATACAGGTTCCAGCATATCCACCGTAACGCTTTCTACCTCGCCTTCTTTCACATGCAGCTCCAGAATCTTTATCCCCGAAAGTGTCTCCAACCTGATTCGGGTCTTTGTCGTCATCCCTCTCTCATAAAGATACTTGCCGATACATCTGCTTGCATTGCCACACATCATGGCTTCGGAGCCGTCGGCATTGAAGATACGCATGCTGAAATCTGCCTCATCAGCGGCCTTCGGAGCACCTATGAGTACCAATCCGTCACTGCCGATACCCGTGTGATACGCACTCCATGTTATGGATGCCTGCTTCGGATGAGGCACTTTATATAATAAGGTATTGATATAAATATAGTCGTTACCTATTCCATGCATCTTTGTAAAGCCTACTTTTTGTTTCATATTGTATCGCAAAAGCATA
>JALEWR010000173.1 GCA_022783515.1 Prevotella sp. | reverse complement strand
TTTTTTTGTTTTAAAGTTTGTTGTGATAGAATTTTCGTGAAAAACAACTTTTAGTTCGTGTTTATGTTGATTTGGTGTGTAAATGTAGGAAAAAGCTGATAAATATAAATAATATGTTACGATTTATGGTTAAAAATGTGTGATAATAAAGATTATTTCGTAACTTTGTACATCTTATGTTTGTGTTTTTATAACAGGATGGATAAGAGAAAATAGTGAATTGTAACTTTTATAAAGATATAACTTGTGAGTATGAAGTATGTGTTTTTGACGATGTGTGCCTTATCGGCTATGCTGTTCGTAAGTGAGCCTGTGTCTGCAAAGAAAAAAAAGGCAAAGAACAGTTTGTTGTCTTTAGCTAAAGATTCGACAACGGCTAATAGTGATTATACAAAGATTGTGAAGGGCGGAAAGAAGACCGTAGGACTCTTCACCGTTATATATAAGGAGAAAGACGATAAGTTGTATTTTGAAATTCCCGATTCTGCCTTTTCAAAAAGTTATATGTTGGCTAACCGCATCGCATCTACCAGCAACACTAACGATTTCGTTGCGGGTCAAATGGCCACCAATCCGATGTTGCTTCGTTTGTCTAAAGACGAACGTTCGGTGTACTTGCATCAAGTGTCGGGTGAAAATGTGGTAGACCCTAAAGACCCCATTGCGGCATCGTTTGATAAAAACTTTCTCGATCCGGTTTTGAAAGGATTTAAGATTGTGGCACGAAACGGCAATAGTGTTGTTATTGATGTAACTTCATTTTTTGGTAGCAACGAGGCAAGTATCAGTCCTATCAAACGCGATAATCCCTTTGCCAAGCTCTTCTCTTCGGGCAGTTCGCTCAAAGGTAGCTTCCTTTCTGATGCCTCAGGTATATCAGAGGTAAAAGCGTTTGAGAAGAATATCGAGGTGAAAACCCGACTATCTTTTGCCCTCTCGGGTACTGTGCAATACGAGACTTACTCGGTGTTGATGCACCGTTCGCTCTTTGTTTTGCCAGACAATCCTATGCCTATGCGTTTTCAAGACAATCGTGTGGGTTTCTTCCACGGTTTTAAAAACATCTTTAGTTCCAACACCGACCGTGTAGAGAGTAAGGCTTTTATTGAGCGTTGGCGTGTTGAACCCAAGGACGAAGACCGCGAACGCTATTTCCGCGGTGAATTGGTGGAACCCAAGAAACCTATCGTGTTCTATGTCGATTCGGCTTTCCCGGACAAGTGGAGACAAACGATTAAAGATGGTATCGAGGTGTGGAACAGAGCCTTTGAAAAGGCTGGCTTTAAGAATGCGGTGATTGCAAAAGACTATCCTCGCAATGATTCGACTTTTGATCCTGATGATATGCGATATAACTGCTTTAAGTATGCCACTACAGCAACGCCCAATGCTATGGGACCTAGTCATAGCGACCCCCGTACAGGCGAAATTCTCTGTGCCGATGTGTTGTGGTATCACAATATCCTATCATTGTTGCACAATTGGCGATTTGTTCAAACAGGTGCAGTAGATGCTCGTGTCAGAAAGGATGTGTTTGATGATGATATAATGAAAGAATCAATCAAATATGCGGCATCGCATGAGATTGGACACACTCTGGGCTTGATGCACAACATGGGAGCCAGCTATTCTTATCCTGTAGACTCATTGCGTAGTGCCACCTTTACCCAGAAATACGGCACAACACCCAGTATTATGGATTATGCTCGTAATAACTATGTGGCCCAACCCGGCGACTTAGAACGTGGTGTGAACCTTCTTCCCCCCGATTTGGGTGTGTATGATATCTTCGCTATCGAGTGGGGTTATCGTCTGATAGAAGGAGCAAAGACTCCGGAAGATGAGAAACCAACCCTCGATAAATGGATTGCAGCTAAGGCAAACGACCCTATGTACGAGTTTGGTGCTCAACAATTCTTAGGTATTTTGGATCCCACTGACCTGACAGAAGATTTGGGCGACGACCACATGAAAGCAGGTGATTATGGTATTAAGAACTTGAAGGTACTGATGAAGAACCTTGAGGCTTGGACTAATAAAAAAGGCGAACGCTACGATCAGACTGCGGTTAAGTATAAAGAGATAACACGCCAGTATATGCGTTATATCGGTCATGTGATTCCTTATATCGGTGGTATGATTTTTAAGGAAATACGTCATGGCGAGAATGCAAAGACAGCCCGCGGATATGTGAATAAAGCTGACCAAAAAAGAGCTATGCTTTGGTTGCTCAATGAGGCTCGTACCTATCGCAACTGGTTGACTCCTCCCGCCTTGATGAGTAAGTTGGAGATGGACTTGAACGTTAATGATCGTATCCCTAATGCGGTAGTAGCATCGTTGTTGAATGGCGTTGCCCTATACAGAATTAAAGAAAGTAGCGAGGTTGATGCAAAGAACAACTATCAGCTGAACCAATATTTGGACGATGTGATGAACAACTTGTTTATTGCTCCCAAGGGAGGACAACTATCAGAGGCAGAGCAACGATTGCAAGGAGCTGCCATTGCACTGATGATGAAAACAACAGGCTTGGATAAAACAGCCGAGACTAAGAAAGCAAGTTTTACTGTATTGGATGAATGGCTGACAGACTTAAATCGTCCCACCTTGCCTTGCGGACACACCGAAGCAGAACATAGCTTTAGTCGTTTGGGTATGCCCACCGCCACATTGACGGCTAGCGAGTTGGGTTCAATTATGTTGGGTCGCTTACAAAAGGTGTTGACACGTTATAAAACCTATCGTGCAGCTACATCCGGTACAACAAAAGATTTCTATAATTATCAAATATTGTTGATTGAGCGTTTGCTCACAACAAAATAATAGGTTAGAATATGCATATAAAAAAGTTAGCAACCTTATGTTTGTGTTTGCTTTTCCTTACGCTTGAAGCGATGGCACAGGATGGCAACAAACTAAAAGGAAAGGTTCTTGACAAGTCGGGTGAGGCCATCATCGGAGCTCAAGTGAGATGGAAAGATACCAAGGTGGTGAGCGTAACGAATATCGATGGCGATTTCACCATTACCAAAGAACCTTCAGCAAAGATTTTGGTCATCTCTTCTATTGGTTTTAAAACCTTAGAAGTGGATATGACAAAGAAGACCGAGCCATTGGTAGTGAAATTGGAAGACGACGCCCAAATGCTGGACGAACTCTTGGTTGTGGGTTATGGCTTGCAAAAAAAGATGGCTATTACAGGTGCGGTGGAAACCGTGAAGGCAGAAGATCTGCTGATGGTTCCTACCACTAACCTCGACCAAGCCTTGGCAGGCCATGTGGCAGGCTTGCAGGTAATGCAAAGCACCGGCGACCCTTCTTCTAACAAAGAGGCGGCCATGCACATCCGCGGAATCAACAGTAATCCGCTCTTGGTGATTGATGGTGTGCCACGCTTTGGTACCAACACCTCGGACGGAGAGATGCGTCTGTCAGACTTGAATCCTGATGATATCGAGAGTATCACCATCTTGAAAGATGCTGCCGCAGCTGCCGTGTATGGTTCGCGTGCAGCCAATGGTGTAATCTTGGTGCAGACCAAGCGGGCTAAAGGCAATCAGAAAGTGAAGGTGAACTACCGCGGTCAGTTCAATTTGCAGGAAGCAACCAAGATGCCCGACTTCCTTGATGCTTACGAATTTGCAAAGTTATATAACAGAGCTATAGAGAACAGTCCGGCAACACAGACCGTTCCTTATACCGATGAGCAGTTGGAAGCTATCCGAACAGGTGCCAAACCTAATGTATATGGCAATGAAAACCTCTTGGACCATATCAATCGCTTTGGGCATTCTATGACTAACAGTGTGTCGGCATCGGGTGGTAACGATTATGTTCGCTATTATCTCTCATTGGGACATGCAGGTAGCAAAGGCTTGTATTCAGGTCTTCATCGCTCTCGTATCAACTATAACATCAAGTTGGATGCAACATTGGCGAAGGGTTTGATGCTCTCTGTCGATTATATCGGTTCTAACTCCAGTAGCAAGAACAATAGTTTTGCAACCTTGGATGGTGCTTATGCCAGTTCGCCCTTACAGGTGTTGCGATTTACAAACGGCAGTTTGGCAAGTGTTAACAGTGGCAACCCACTCATCAATATATATGGCTTGGGTGGTTATCTCAAAGACCAGAGTCGTATGGGAACCCTCACCGTTAATGCCAGCTACGACATTCCTTTCGTTAAGGGTTTGTCAACCTATTTACGCGGAACATTCGATAGCAACTCTCGTATCAACACCAAGGTGAGCAACCCTGTAACGTTGTACACTTACGATGAGGCTACCGATACTTATAAAGCCGACCCCAACACCTTAGCCCCAAAAGCTAAGTCGACAATGGAAAAGCAAAACCGCTTTTATAACAGTCAGCTTTATGAGTGGGGATTGAATTATAACCGCACCTTTAAAGAGAAGCACGATGTGGGTGCAACGTTGGTAATGAACTACCAACGACTCAATAACGAATATCTCGAAGGTGTCAATAAAGACAAGAGTCCCCGCCCCGAAGTGATGGGAGTGGCTGTTGGCGAACGTAGTGTGTTGGGCGATGAGACCATTAACGAGCGTGCTTCGCTCATCGGACGTTTGAATTATGGTTATCGTAGCACCTATTTTGCAGAGTTCAGCTTCCGTGTTGACGGTTCAACCAACTTTGCTCCGTCTAAGCGTTGGGGTTTCTTCCCCTCGTTGTCGGCATCATGGATCATGTCTAACGAAGCCTTTTTCCGTAACTGGAAGCAAAATGTATTGAGCAATGTGAAGTTCCGTGCATCAACGGGTTTGCTGGGTAACGATGGTATTGTGGATGCTTACTCTTACTTGTTGACCTATTTGGAAAGTGCCAATTATGGTTATAGTATTGGTGGCAATTATACTTCGGGCTTGTCAGTGAATAGTGCACCTAATCTGGACTTGTCATGGGGAAAATCACACGATTATAACTTTGGAACCGACTTGGGATTCTGGGATGGTCGTATAGGTTTGAGCTTTGAGTATTATATCAGATATGAAACCGATAAACTTACTTATGCTCCCTCTTATCTCTTCCCTCCTTCAGTGGGAACAAACGGCAATGTGCCGGTGATGAATATTGCCAAACTCAAGGCTTGGGGATGGGATTTGTCGCTCAGCCATAAAAATACGGTTGGTAAGTTGAAGTATAATATGTCGGTTAGTTTGGCCAAGAACAATGATAAGTACTTGGATTATGGTGATGAAAGCAATGAGTTGCCCAACTTGCGTCGTGTAGGTAGAAGTAGTATGTTGTGGCGAATGTATCAAGCAGATGGTTTATTCCAATCGTTTGATGAAATCGCCAATCATCAAGTAGACCAAGATGGGGCGGGCAATTCTACATTGGCCCCCGGCGATATTCGCTATGTTGACCAAAACGGTGATAAGGTGTTGGATTCTAACGACATGATTTTTGTCAAGAACTCGAGCAACCCCGACTTCGACTTAGGATTTAAGTTAGGTGCAAACTATAAAGGAATCTTCTTTAATGTGATGTTCCAAGGAGCCACCGGCTATCAGCAAAACATCAAGGATATGTACACCCTCGATGGTAACAGTTTACCTCGTTTACAACGCTATCATCTCGAAGACACTTGGAGTGAAACTAATATCAACGCTCGCTATCCACGTCTTAAGTTTGCCAGTAGCAGTGATAACAATCGTAAGGAATCAACATTCTGGGTACAAGATGCCAATTTCTTGCGTCTGAAGACGGTCAACGTGGGTTATTCTTTCCCCTCTACTATTTTGAAAAAGCTATCTTTGTCTTCGCTTAGTGTAGCTTTGCAGGCAAGTAACCTCTTCACTTGGTCTTCATTGAAGAATATGGATCCCGAGACATTGCGTGGTTATCCTGTGCAAAAATCGTATGGTTTGACTGTCAATTTAGGCTTCTAATCGTCATTAAATTTGTAAAAGATGAATTGTAAAAAATATATCTTAGGTGCAACCTTAGGGCTTGTTTGTGTGGGGTTGACCTCATGCGACGACCTTTTTAGGGATGCACCACTCAACAAAACTTCCGAGGTGGATGTTTTGAGTAACCCCTTATATCTTGATAAGTATGTCAATTCATGGTATCGTGGTATGGGTAGTGGCTTTAAAACCAGTGTTTCTGATAATGCTCTTATTAAGAATATGGCACAGCTTTATCTGCCTTGGTTGGGCGATCAGCTGTCGGTTGGCCGTCCCGATTATTACAATGGGGCATACGGAGATGTGCTGAAAGGTTCTTCTACAACTATTACGGGTCTGGTGCAGTATAACTGGCCCGACTATATGACCCAAATACAGAGTATCAATACCTTGTTGGAACGTGAGGGAGAGATACCTGCAGGTGAACAGAAAGAACGCGTATTGGGTGAGGCTCACTTTATGCGTGCCTACTATTACTATATGTTTTTGCAGCGTCATGGTGGCATCATGATTTTTGATCGTACCTTTAATCCGCTCCATCAGGTAGAAACCTTCCCTCGTGCTTCTTATCAGCAGATGGTCGATTTCATTGTGAAGGAGGCGGAGATGGCTGCAGAGAAATTGCCGCAGACATATGACCAGTTGAACAAGGGACGTGCAACAAAGGGAGCTGCCTTGATGTTGAAGGCGAAGACCTACTTCTGGGCTTCTTCTAAGGTGTACCAAAACAAACCCGAAACGCAAAATTATCTCGGTTTTACTTCTGACCAAGAGATGAACATGTTGGCAAAGGCAAAGGCGGCATACGAAGAACTTTTTGCTCTCAATGCCTATAGTCTTATACCCATTGCGGCAACAACACAGGATGGAATACGCGACGAGTATCGCAAAATATTCCTCACCAAGAATAGTCAGGAGTCGATTTTCGAGATACAACATGCTGATGATGGAAACTACTCGGAGAAGAACGGACACACGCTCGATCGCGTGGCTGCAGCTCCTTTCTTTACCGGTACGACCGCCGCTTATACACCCACACACAACCATGTGTTGGAGTATGGGCGTCGCGATGGTCAGCCTTTAGATGCTAATGACCCATACACCAATCTCGATTATCGTTTTTATGCCAATGTGCTTTATGATGGAGCGATGTTTCGCGGTCATGAGATGGACTTGCATTATACCAATAATGAAGCCGGTGTAGACCTTAAGGCATATGGAACTTCCACCACAGCAGGCTTTACCAAGACGGGTTATTACATGGCAAAGTTCATGGACGAACGCAACGAAATTAATGTAGATGCCACTAAGGCGAGCAACCAAAACTATATCATCTGGCGTTTGGCCGAAGCTATTTTGGATTATGCTGAAGTGCTTTACCGCACAGGGGATGTGGGTGGAGCTCAAGTGCAGGTGAACAAGATACGCGAAAGAGTACACATGCCTTTGTACACCGCTCTCACTTGGGATGAGCTGATGAATGAACGCCGAGTGGAAATGGCATTTGAGGAAACTACCTATTGGGACTTCTTCCGCTTGGGAATAGCTGAGAAAAAGCTGAACGGAGCCAGCAATCCGCTTAAGGGCATACGCATTGACGTAACAAATGGTGTGAAGACCTATAAGGTGCAGAACATCAACCGCTATCCGGCGCGTATTCGTAAATTTGATCCCATCCAGTATTACCAGCCTATTCCTTGGGCTGAAGTGAAATATCATGGTGTGGAGCAGAACCCGGGTTGGACAGAAGTATAATTGATAAGTGGATGAGTTGGTAGGTTTTTAAGTTTTTAAGTTGATGAACTTTAAATTGATGAATTGATGATTTTATTCATTCAAGCCAATCAGTTGATAAAGCTCCTCTGACTAATCGGACGGGTTTGCCCTATTCGGTAATACCCATAACTTAAAAACTTACCGGCTTAAACACTCACAAACTAAAAATTAAAAGGAGATTAACTATGAAGAAATTTTTTACTTTAGTAGCCTTAGCTTTGGCTGTGGCAAGTGGTGTAAATGCCCAAACATACAATCTTTTCCCTCAATGGGCTGTTGATAGCAATGGTTGGCTTTGGTTTGATACAGCAGATAAGATTAATACCTTTGTGGGTGAGATCGATGTAGATACCTATACAGTAAAGATGGATGGTAAAATTGTGCAGATGGCTGCGGCTGATTTTGAGCCATATGCCGAAACTTTTGCTTCTCCCGACTCTGTTGGCGTGGGTGGAACAGGAGCAGCAGCTGTCGTTGGCGGTCCCGGTGCCAAGAAGGGAGCCATCTTGTTGGCACCTGCTTCAAGCCTTGGCGGTGAGAATGGTGGTGGTATATTGTTGAAATTACCCTCGCTTTCCACCTTGTCTATCAGTCTTTCCAGCACACATAAAAAAGGTTTGCGACTCTTAGCTACCAAGGCAGGAGCGGGAAAAGACATCTCTGAATATGAAATGCAATTCAGAAAGTATGCCATGCCTTTGTGGGGATTGATGGTGCTGACAGGTGCCGGCTTGTACGAATGGAATGGAATAGAGAATGTTACCGATGGTACAACAGGTTTTAATATAAAGTCTACGGATCCCATCTATGTGTTTGTTCAAAACACCAATTCTGTTCCTCTTTACATCCATGGTCTTAAAATAACCACTCCCAAGCAAGAGGCTACCGGTATCAGCGTGGTGAATGGTGGTGAAGCTGTATCAGGTAAGATGATGGTTTATTCGCTCGATGGCACATTGGTAAAGAGCAATGCTGATGCTAACGAAGTGCAATCGTTGCCCAAAGGTGTGTATATGGTACGTCAAGGCGGTGTTACCAAGAAAGTGGCAGTGAATTAAGTGTTTGTTGCAGGGGGATTTAATTCCCTCAACAATGCAACAATATGATAAGTATAAGGTTCGGTC
>JALEWR010000249.1 GCA_022783515.1 Prevotella sp. | reverse complement strand
CATCGCTTCCGTATACCACCTGACCGTTAACAACGATACCCGAACCAACTCCTGTACCCAAAGTAATAACAATAAAGTTCTTCATTCCGCGTGCTACGCCATAAATCATTTCACCAATGGCAGCAGCATTAGCATCATTTGTCAAAGCGACTGGAATGCCTCCTAACCCTTCAGAAAACATTTTTGCCAAAGGCACAACACCATCATGGCCCCATGACAAATTGGGAGCGAACTCTATTGTACCATTATAAAAATTACCATTAGGTGCTCCAATACCCATTGCCTTGATGGTTTGGATACCTCCCACTTGATCGATAATGATGTGCAAAGCGTCTAACGAAGCCTTCACATAGTCGTCAACGTTGTCGTACGCTTGTGTTTTAATGGCAGTTGTGGCTTTAATTTCACCTCTACTATCTACAATTCCAAATACGGAGTTAGTACCTCCCAAATCCAAACCTATTACATAAGGTTTTAAACCTGCTTGTGGACTCATTTCTGTTTATATATTTTTGTGTTAATAAAATGCTTCGATTATGGTTTCTTACACTATCAACCGACGGTAGAACATCAGTCAATCAGGCACAGCATCAAGCTGTTATAGGCTATTTTATAGCAGACGCAAAGATATGAAAAATATGGAATAACACAAACTTATGAGTTGAAAATTTGCTCAATCGGTAATATTTTTGCAATTTTGCATTAATTATGCCATTTCCATTTCATATAGATATATTAGACTTAATGCTTAAAGGCATACTCATTGGTATCGTAGCTTCGGCACCAATGGGACCTGTTGGAGTATTATGCGTGCAACGAACATTGAACAAAGGTCGTTGGTATGGCTTTATTACAGGCATTGGAGCTGCAGTCAGCGACATTATTTATGCTATCATAACAGGGCTTGGCATGAGTTTTATCATGGACTTCATCACGGAGCCAAAGACGCTTTTCATGCTGAAAGTACTCGGTAGTCTTATGCTCTTAGCATTTGGTATATATTGCTTTAAATCGGACCCAACGAAGAAAGTGCATATAAGTAATAAAGGCAAAGGCACCCTGTTGCACAATGGAATAACTGCTTTCTTTGTTACTTTCTCTAATCCGCTCATCATTTTTCTTTTCATGGCAACCTTCGCCCAATTCTCTTTTGTCATCCCGAATCGTCCTTGGCTCATGAGTGTGGGTTACTTCAGCATTGTCATCGGTGCATTATTATGGTGGTTTGGCTTGTCATGGATTATCGACCAGATACGCGGTAAATTCGATACCGGAGGTATCCTTCTCATCAATAAGATTATCGGCGGCATCGTCATCGTGTTTTCTCTTATCGTACTTATTGGTACTATATTCAACATTTTCACTTTCGATGCCATGCCCTATCCTCCAAGTTTCATTTAAAAAGACGTTATATTGATTGTCATATCAACATTATGTATATAGCAAAAGAATTGAGAACAAAGAGTATTGCAGAATATATACTCTACATGTGGCAAGTAGAAGACTTAATCAGAGCGTACGATTGCACACTTCGTCGCATTAAAAACGAATATATCAACCGCTTCGACTATACCGACGAACAAAAGGAAGAGATGCTCGATTGGTATGGAAACCTCGTAACAATGATGAATCAAGAGGGTTGTAGAGAGAAGGGGCATTTGCAAATCAACAATATATTAATTCAAGATTTGGCAGATTTGCACGCACAACTCTTGCAAAGCACCAAATTTCCCTTTTACAATGCAGAGTATTATAAGGTATTGCCCTTTATCGTGGAGATAAGAAACAAGGGCGACAAAGATATCAACGA
>JALEWR010000171.1 GCA_022783515.1 Prevotella sp. | reverse complement strand
CATGTTATGGTCGACAGCCAGATTGGCTTCTTCGTAGATGGGAGCCAGCTCAAACTGGTTGGGAGCCACCTCGTTGTGGCGTGTCTTACAAGGAATGCCCAGTTCGAGTGCCTGTATTTCGAGGTCTTTCATATAGGCTTGCACACGCTCGGGGATAATGCCGAAGTAGTGGTCGTCCATCTGTTGGTTCTTCGCCGAATCGTGTCCCATGAGCGTTCTGCCTGTGAGCATGAGGTCGGGGCGTGCCAAATAGAGACTTTCGTCTACCAAGAAATATTCTTGTTCCCATCCTAAGTTACAAGTAACCTTTTTCACTTGTGGGTCGAAATATTTGCAAACCTCTGCTGCCGCTTCGTTAACCGCATGCAACGAGCGGAGCAGCGGAGCCTTATAGTCGAGGGCTTCGCCGGTGTAAGAGATAAAGATTGTGGGAATACAGAGGGTGTCGTCGATGATGAAGACAGGTGAAGTGGGGTCCCAAGCAGAATATCCGCGTGCTTCAAAGGTGTTGCGGATACCGCCATTGGGGAAAGAAGACGCATCAGGCTCTTGTTGGACGAGCAGCTTACCGGAGAACTCTTCAATCATTCCTCCTTTGCCGTCGTGTTCTATAAAGGCATCGTGCTTTTCGGCAGTGCCTTCGGTCAGCGGTTGAAACCAGTGGGTGTAGTGGGTTACCCCATTCTCGTTAGCCCATTGTTTCATGCCTTTTGCCACAGCATCGGCAATGGAACGATCGAGCCGGGTGCCGTTATCGATAACATCGACAAGTTTTTCAAACACTTCCGCAGGCAGATATTTGTACATCTTTGCACGGTTGAACACATATTTTCCGAAGAATTCGGAGGGGCGTTCAATAGGAGTAATTACTTCAAGTGGCTTCTTTTTATATGCCTCTTTAACGACCTCAAATCTCAAGTTAGCCATGATGTCAAAGTTTATAATGTTCTTTTTCCGTTTCACAAAAATTGCGTTTCCCGACCATAGCATTACTCCAACAAACTTAGTCCTGCTCATTTGGCTGTTCTAAAACGCTTTTTTTATTGGTGCAAAAGTACAATTTTTTTGCTCAAACGTCATGCTTTTCGTTTACTTTTATCCGTGCTTGCTACCAATTTTATGTCATCTCTATATAAAGATTTGCAAAATGACAGTGGAGGGTGTGCATCTTGGGTTGACCAAATGGGATGCTATTGCTTCAGAATGTGACAGTTTGGAATTAACGATTGAAGGTATATAAAAAGAATACTCCAAAACTCTCAGCGAGTTTTGGAGTATTTTATGTTTAACTAAAATTCTTTTCTAAACAAATGAAAGCCTCACGGTTTCCATTGTCTCCTGTTAAACAATCTATCAATCTACCTTAAACCTAATAACTAAAAACCTAAATCTAATATTACTAACCTAAACAATCTATTAACCTTTTGACATTGCAAAGTTACGACGAATATCCATATCCCACAATAGTTGTTGTCTGTTTTATGGCAAAAAGTGCCTTTTTCTTGATATAAGTCAAAAGTAAAAGGCGAAATATGCTATCAAAAGGGCTTCTGTTAACGTTTGTTTGGATGTATCTGTCAATCTAAAACACATTTTTGCTAACTATATGTCATGTGCGGTTGGTGAGTAAACGAATGAATAGGTTGAGAAGGAAAATTGCCTTGTTGTCATCATTTTGTGGCTGCTTAGGGATGAGATGATACTGTTTGTGGCAACTGAATATGATGAGAAGTGGGCAGGCTGGCTTGTGTTTTCTTATTCCTTGTTTTAAGGAAGAAAAGTAGAATGCTCCCCCAAAGGTCTTTGATGTTTGTAGCTTACTTGCTCACTTGTCAGCTCGTTCACTTGTCGACTCGATTGATAACCTTTGCTCTTTGTTGGTGTTATGGGTGAAAGTAGCTATCTTTGCAGTAGTCGAGAGAGGGCAGGCGATGTTGCTCTTGAGGTTGTTAGATATGAAATGGTAGGATATGAAGATATTATTGGTTAATACAAGCGAGAAAACCGGAGGGGCAGCCGTTGCTACTCATCGGTTGATGGAGGCTCTCAACAACAGTGGAGAGAAAGCCAAAATGCTCGTAAGAGATAAGCAAAGCGATGATATTTCGGTGGTTTCGCTTCGCAAATCCTTGTTGCATAGGTGGTATTTCTTGTGGGAACGCTGGTGCATCTTTTGGCATCTGCAATTTTCCAAGCATCAACTCTTTGCTATCGACATAGCCAATGCCGGCACAGACATCACCTCTCTGCCCGAGTTTAAAGAAGCCGATATCATTCATCTTTCGTGGATTAACCAGGGAATGCTGTCGCTCAACAGCATAAGAAAGATTGTGTTGAGCGGAAAACCTGTTGTTTGGACGATGCACGACCTATGGCCTGCCACGGCGATATGCCAT
>JALEWR010000051.1 GCA_022783515.1 Prevotella sp. | reverse complement strand
CTTCGAGGTGTTTTTTACCTTATCCCACATACGTTGCTGAATAACCATCGGTCGGGCAGCATCATACACCTTCAGACTTAAGTCGGGACGTAGCTGTTTCAGTCGGGTTTGAGCCTTAACCAAGGCCGCAGCCGCCTCGGGATGCAAATATGCTTCCTTTAAGTCGGTATATAATACACTTCCCGTAAAATTATCGGCTCGGGTGTACATCAAATCCACCACAATCGACTTGTCCAATGACTTTATATTGACGTAGCCGCCGCGTTCCAATGCCTGTGCTGTCTTGCTTAACTTCTGCTGTCCGTAAGCAAAATGCAAAGCTGTTGCCGATAAACAAGAGATGAGAAGAAACTTTGATTTTATGATTTTCATATTCTATATATTGACGAATGGGATAAACTGTATGACACAAGTGGATGGATGAGGAGCATGACACAAAGCTTTTTAGAATTCATATTTCAGCCCTACCCTCACCTCGAATGTCTTGGCACGCACGTCTTCATAATACTTATATCGTGTTTGCCTGATGAAATAAGCCCCGGAAAGCTCTACTCCCACACCACTCTTAAGTTGAAAAACGAACATGGGATTGAGAACCAAGAGTTCTGCATTGCTCTTATCTCCTTGTGCATTGAGGTATAAAGGGTTTACCGTCGCAAGGTCTTTGCCTTCATATCCTTTCCATGTGTAGATATGATAATAGTCCATGTTCACCGAAAAACGCCCGATGGAGGGGAAGTCCATCAGAAGATTACCCTTGACACTATACCCCGATCCCATGTTATAGTCGCGGTTGATGATGTTGTAATAGTCGCTTTTGGTTCCTCCGAGCAATATTCCGTTGACGAAGAGCCGTTGCTCCAACCTTGAGATGTTGCCCACATTGGAGAAGCGATAGATGATACCTGGCCCGAAAGAGGCAGCCTCCGATATGCGGTAAGGGGTGAGAGTCGTACCGTCTTTCACTGGCTTGGAGTCGTAATAGTTGAAATGTTGGAATATGCCGAACTGCGTCCGGATGTCCTTACCCGAATAAACCGACGTACTCCAAAGCCGCCCCATGAGGTGCAACCCATTGATAAAAGGTTGGTTTCCCCCCAAGCTGAATGTGGCATCTGTCGTGAAATAGTCGTATGGCCGACTTTCTTCTTCATTGAAAATGTCGCCATACTCAAGATAAAACCTGATAAACGGTGTACTTTCACCCCTAAAAAGTCCGCCATCATCAGCCAAATAACGATATCCACCGGTAATGGTGAAGTCGACCGGGATGCGTTCATAATCGTGATAAAGGTTGTACTCGTCCCTCACTCTCCATGCGTCTCCGCTCATGATACGGTTCATTCCCTGCATGGGATTGATGACTGTCGCCGCAAATTCCCTTAGGAAACGCCGGAAGCCACGGCTCTTATCGTTCAGCACGAGAGCAGAGATGCGGTGTGTAATCTCACCGATGGCGATGCCGCCTATTGTCGTTGCGATGAGGTCGTTTAATGCGGGAGGCTCCACTTCTCCTAAAAATTCCCATTGCAACGAGCCACCCAAGGCGTATGGAGCCGACTCCCAAAAATTCATTCCGTTGCTCCGGGCTGCGTTGAAATAGAGGTTTCCGTGGTAGGGATGTGCAAAAAGATTGGTCGAAAACTGGTCGTTGTCCCACACAAAAGCATGACGGAAGTTGTGTCCGATATCCTTGAACCTGACCTTGGCGAAGTCTTCGTTCAGGACAAAACGATCGAACGAATGCACCAATACATTGATGCCCGTCGCCTCTGCGGCTGCCTTCCAAGGACGTTTCTTCGTATAATCGGGGTCGTTAAACCTGAAACGCTTATCCTTGTCTTCCTCCCCTATAATCCCATTCTTGGGATGTGGTATGACATCCGACTTACTCGAGAGCTTCACTAATCTCATGAGTGCGATGGAATCGGCATTTTTTGACGTCGAATCGGCTTGTGCCAAAGCCATCGTCGGGCATAATGCAAGCACCGACAACCAGACCTTCGTCCATGCCTTGAAGGCGTATATGCTTATTCTTTTCATTCTTCTCATCTTGCAGACTCCTTGTTGGCTTTCACCCTTTCCTTATGTTTATTGTATCTGACGGATATACCTCCTTGTATGCTCAACTGTTGTTTGTACAGTTCGTGACTCCCATAATAGCGTGTATTGCCATAACCTGTGCTGACGAAAGCACCAAGCGACTTGTTGATTTGATAGTCTATGTTGACATGTCCTTGTAGGGAATACAGTCGCTTGGGCTTGTTCCTGGAGTTTTCCTCGAACGATTCTATGTGGTAATAGCCCACGTCTCCGCTGATAGTCCAGCGGGGAGAGAGATGGAAATACTGCCCTATGCGGTAGGACAACGCACCGGAAAACTTGTCGTCAAGACCGAAATAGTGGGTTCCTACGCCAAGTATGTTGTAGGTACTCCTATTGCGGAAACGGACAGCCATGTTGAAAATGGACGTATTTCCGGCATAAACCAGCACGTCGATGTTGGTCTTAGGGTTTACGTTTACGAGTCCTATTTTATGGGCTATGGTGTCTTGTGTGTAATTGATGATGCCCACTTGCCAGCCTTGAGGATGATGACGAGCCACGTTGATGATGCCTATCTGTGTGCCTTCCAGCTCATCTACGAAGTTATAGACACCCACCTGGGCTCCGTGAAGGCGGCGGGCGATGTTGACAGACCCGCACAGTTGCACGCCTCTTACATGCCCTTTGGTGATGTTTGCCAAGCTGCTTATCTGCACTCCTTTCACATCACCATTGGCATAAGCTAGGATTCCGGCAACGTTAACGCCTCTCATCTCACCATCAACGATGGACGACAAGGAACCCAACTGTACCCCATGCAAGCGGGCTACATTGCCTAAGAGACCAATATTGAAGCTGTATGCAGGTTCGGAGGGATTGTTTGCTCCCCTCTCCATGCGGCCAATTCCTGCCGGACTTGTCTCGGAATTAGTGCCATTTTGTGCGTCCGACTTGTCAGATACGCTTGCATCCTTGCACTTGATGCCAATGGCAATATTGAATCTTTTCTCCTTTTTCTCCTGAATTTGCCCCCAAGCAGCGGTTCCAAGCAACAGAACCATACTCATGGCAATCAATCTTCGATTGTTCATTCGTTTATGTCGGCATTAATGTAAATAAATTTTCTTGGGAAATCCCTGCAAAGATAAGCTAAAAATCCTATACAGCAATGCCCCTGTCTGTCGATATGATTGAAGTTTATCTATGCGGATGACGAGAAACTATCGCACCGAGAGGGCAGCTTGAGCTTTTGTGCGAGATTGTGTATGCAGTTGCAAAAACTCACATCAAAGGGGTGCTGTAACATTTGATACAGCTCTTTGGCTCAGATTCTTGTAACATGTACCTTCTCGAAGTGTTTACTTGGCCTTGGCAAACCCATCCTTTCACTAATCGAAAGTGTTTAAAATACCTCTATCTCCTCATACCCCGGCTGATTTCCGGCAG
>JALEWR010000050.1 GCA_022783515.1 Prevotella sp. | reverse complement strand
TGGGAATATGTTTATTCGCAAAGATAGGATAAAATTGTGTAACACAAAAGAAAAGGATGCAAAAAGGTAGCAAGACTTCAACCAAACTCCTCCGTTTTTATGTCTGCCGTCTTCTAAAAGCATGGCAATGGCCGTGCAATGAAGGCTGAATTGAATGGTGAATGAGGTGAATCGCAGCGTTGAAAGTAAGCTTGGTTATAGTCATCCGACTACATCGAAAGGTGCGTCTTTAGGATATTGATAAGAACAAAAACGGTTATCTGACAACGTTGAATGCCTCATTGATTCCTCCCTCCTTTGTCAGTAAGGATAGAAAAAGCCGAGACTACGCGTGTAATCTCGGCTTCTGAACGATGGTGTTTCCTTTAATTCTGTGTTTTTCATGGTATCTTAGGTTCTCCTATTCTTGTTCGTTGTTTTCATCATTTTCTTGTTTAATGGGGTTCTTGTTCACTGTTCGTATGCCCTTAGAAAATACTTTTACATTTGAAAAGAGCTTGCACTCCCCATGCCATGGCAAGAAGAAGATGGGGCAGGGAGGCATCGATGGAGGCGATTAAAGCAACCAGTGAGCATTGTGCATTGAGCAACCAAAGAGCCTGCGATGTGCTGATTTCACGTTCCAACACCGACGAATACCGGTCGGCCAACCACTGTACGGCTTGCGTAACATATTGAACGAGGAGAACAAAAAGTTCTTTTACACGAGTGGTTGCAGCGGGCGAAGCTGTTAAAATCATTTCCTTTTTCATTGTAGTATGCTTTATTTGTTATTTATTTTCCTTATTTTTGTATGGCAAAAGTCTCCATTAATTTGGTAATAATATTTCAATCGGGAATTTTGTTTGTTAATAAATCCCAATAGAAAGATGAGTACCAAGGGGGAAACTGATGAATAAGTAAAAAGAAAATCCTCAGCGGTGGAATAACAGATTGGGGATGGTAGTTATACAAGCAATGTTAGAAAGTCATTATTACGAAGGTTTGATAGAGGCAGGATGCGATGAGGCCGGGCGTGGATGTTTGGCCGGTAGTGTCTATGCCGCAGCGGTTATTCTGCCGCCCGACTATCAAAACGATTTGTTGAACGATTCCAAGCAACTGTCGATGGCAAAGCGATATGAGTTGCGAAAGCAGATTGAAAGAGACGCTGTGGCATGGGCTGTGGGTGTGGCAACAGCTCAGGAGATTGATAGAATCAATATTCTTCAAGCCAGTATCTTGGCCATGCATCGTGCCTTGGATGGCTTGAAGGTGCGTCCGCAGGCGGTTATCGTCGACGGCAATCGCTTTCGCCCTTACCAAGACCTGCCCCATACCACCATTGTTAAGGGCGATGGCAAGTATCTTTCCATTGCGGCGGCGAGCATCTTGGCAAAGACTTATCGCGACGACTATATGGACGCTTTGGCAGAGGAATATCCTGCATACGACTGGAAACACAACAAAGGCTACCCCACGAAGAAACATCGGGCGGCAATAGGCGAAGCGGGCATCACTCCGTATCATCGCAAAACCTTTACCGTTAAGCCTCCCGACCTGTTTTCGGGAATGGAGGAGGAACGAGAAAAGAAAGAAACAATAAAAGAATAGAGTGGAAAGAATAGAAATGACTTGAGAATAGCTCTTTACCCATGCGAATGAACAAATACGGCAGAGAACTCGACTTGATTCTTCTGCTGACAGACAATAAGGATTATACCACGTTGGAGCTGGCCCAACGATTGGGAATAACGCGTAGAAACCTGTATTACTATTTGGAGTATCTACGCGAGAGTGGTTTTACGCTCATCAAAAACGGCACCACTTATCGCTTGGACAGACATTCGCCTTTTTTCAAAAAGCTACACGAATCAATCGCCTTTTCCGACGATGAGGCCACTTATCTCTATCGTTTGTTGGAGAATGGCCAAAAGAAAGACTATCAGGCACAGAGCATCAAAGCCAAGCTCGAACGCTATTTCAACCTCGAGGCCCTCACCGATGTGGGGCAACGAAAGCGTACCGAACAAAATGCGGTAATGCTGAAAGAGGCGATGAGGCAACGAAAAATTGCTTGTCTCAAGGCTTATTCATCACCGCATAGTAAGACAGTGAGCGACCGTCTGGTAGAGCCTTTTCTCTTTTTCAACGATGATATGGATGTGCGATGTTACGAAATCAATTCGCATAGCAACAAGACATTCAAGCCTTCGCGAGCTGCAAGTGTGGAGATAACCGACGTGGAATGGCTCAACGAGGCACAACATAAGAAGATATACACCGACATTTTTATGTTCAGTGGCGAAGAACGGCATAGGGTGAGCATGCTCTTGGGGCGGCTTTCGCACAATCTGTTGTTAGAAGAACATCCCCTGGCAGAACCCTTTGTGCAACCCACCGACAATCCCGAGCAATGGCTTTTCGATACCGAGGTGGTGAGCTTCTTGGGCATCGGTCGCTTTGTCCTGGGACTCTACGACGATATACAGCTATTGGGCAATGAGGCTTTCGTGGCATATGTAGAAGAAAAAGTGAAGGGGTTGGTGGATAGACAAGTAAACAGGTTGGTGTGTAGACAAGTTGACGAGTAAATCTGATTTGCCCATTCGCTGAAGACTATGATACGAGTAGCTTTCTTGTTACCCCGTCAGCTCGTTCACTCGCCAATTCCCCAAAGAATAAACAAAACAATACAATCATGATGAACAATCAACAATCAATTAGCCGGAGAATGAAGTGGCAGCACTACCACCGTGGTATGCGGGTTGCCGTTGTGGCTTCTTTGTTGTCGGCGTCAATGCCTATAGCAGCCAAGGTGAAAGCTCCCGTTGCGGTGGGACCTGTCCCCACCGAGAACCAAATGCGTTGGCAGGAGATGGAAGAATATGCCTTTATTCACTATTCGCTCAACACCTATACCGATATGGAATGGGGATATGGCAACGAAGACCTGCAACTCTTCAACCCCTCTCGTCTCGATGCTCGTCAGTGGGCTAAGGCTTGTAAGGATGCGGGCATGAAAGGTATCATCTTCACCGCCAAACATCATAGTGGCTTTTGTATGTGGCCATCGGCCTATACCGACTATTCGGTGAAGAATACGCCATGGAAAAACGGTAAGGGCGACGTGGTTCGAGAGTTGGCGGAGGCATGTAAGGCCGAGGGGTTGAGGTTTGCTGTCTATCTCTCTCCATGGGATCGCAACCATGCCGACTATGGAAAACCCGAATACATCACCTACTTCCGCAATCAGCTAAAAGAACTTCTCACCCGATATGGCGAAATGTTCGAGGTATGGTTCGATGGCGCTAATGGCGGCAATGGCTATTATGGCGGTGCTGACGAGACACGACAGATAGACCGCACAACCTATTATCAATGGCCCGAAACCTATCGTTTGATACGTCAATGGCAGCCCAACATTGTTATATGGAACGATGGCGGCGACCGTGGCGACCTGCGTTGGGTGGGTACAGAAGCAGGTTATGTGGGCGAAACCAACTGGAGTCTGCTGCACGAAACCGGCGACGTACCTATAGAGATGCTGCGATATGGCGTGAAAGAGGGCGATGCTTGGGTGCCGGGAGAAGTCAACACCTCTATCCGTCCGGGCTGGTTTTATCACGATTATGAGGATAGTCGTGTCAAGAGTGTATCGAAGTTGATGGACACTTATTATAAGTCGGTGGGACGCAACGGCACCTTGCTACTCAACTTCCCCGTCAACTTGGATGGTCAGATACATCCCAACGATGTGGCGACAGGTAAAAACTTTGCTCAAACAGTGAAGGAAGTCTTTGCCAACGACTTGATGAAGACGGCGAAGGTAAAAGCCTCCCAAACGCGTGGAAAGAGTAAACTCTATGCGGCTGACAAGGTGAAAGATGGCGATAAGCACACTTACTGGGCCACAGACGACAACATCACCCATGCCGCTCTTACCATGACATGGAAGAACCCCATTCGTGCCAACCGCTTTATGGTGCAAGAATATATCCGTTTGGGGCAGCGTGTGGAAGATTTTATGTTGGAGGCATGGGTCGACGGAGCATGGAAAGAACTGAAGGATATGCTTGTGGAAGAGGATAAGGATGGTACAACAACAATCGGCTATAAGCGTATAATCTGTTTCCCCACTATCGAAACCTCTCAACTACGCTTCACCGTTAAGCAGGCAAAGGCTTGTCCGCTCATCTCCCATATCGGTGTTTTTGAAGCTCCACAGGTGATGGAAGAACCGCTCATCGCCCGCAATAAGGAGGGAGTAGTAAGTATTCAGGCGATGAATAGCGAGTCGGAGGTGTATTATACACTTGATGGCAGCACGCCAACAACACTGTCGGCTCGTTATACCCAACCTTTCTCTACCTCCGGTAAACGTCTGATGGTAAAGGCCATTGCTGTGGATGGCACGCGTGGAAAGCAGAGTGGGGTAGCCGTAAAAGAGTTGGGCATGGTGAAAAAGCTATGGCGTGTGGTGTCTGCCGAGGACGAGAAAGCTCAGCGAGTGATAGATGGTAGCGAACGCACCGGTTGGTATCAACCCACGATGGGCACCGATTTGGTGGTGGATTTGGGCGAAACAACGCTTGTGTCGGGTTTTAAGTATCTGCCCGTTCAGTGGGGTAAAGAAGGTATTATCACCCATTATCGCCTCTCGCTCTCTACCGATAACACCAGCTGGACAGTGGTTTCGGAAGGCGAATTTTCAAATATCGTTAACAATCCGCTATGGCAAACCCTGACCTTCCATCCCACACAAGCACGCTATGTCAAGGTAACGGCCTTGCGATTGGCTGCCGGAAATCAACCGGGTTATGAGGAGATAGAGGTATTTTAAATGAGAATGGAAAACCCCTCCTAATCTCTCTGAGGGGAAGGGAACTAAATAAAAATGTGAATGAGAATGATAAGATTAATAAATGTGGCTTTGGCGTGTGCTTGTTGTATGTTTCTTGGCGTGCAACAGATTGTTGCTCAAGGCACAATAAGTAAGTTAGGACAGCGTTTGGAGCGGTTGGGCTATGTCAATATCACTCGATTGGACAAGTCGATTGTGGTGGATTTGATGTACACCCGAGCCGATAATTTTACGGGAAGTGTGTTATATACCGACTTAAAGGAAGCCTATTTGCACCCCGAGGCGGCTGCGGCCTTGGTTAAGGCTCAAACCCGACTGAAACAGCTACGTCCCGACTTAAGTCTGAAGGTGTATGATGCTGCCCGACCGATGGTTATTCAGCAACGTATGTGGGATAAGGTAAAAAACACCTCGAAG
>JALEWR010000007.1 GCA_022783515.1 Prevotella sp. | reverse complement strand
GACACCAGAAGAATGCCAAGAATTGCAACAATGGATTGCAGAATCGGACGAACATCAACAATATTTTGACGAACGTACCGAAGTGTTGTTCTCGGCAGTAGACGCCTCTACATTGCAGCAGTACGACAGCAAAAAAGCCTTTGCACGTTTTCAAGAACGGGTGAAGAGAGCCGAAAGAAGAAACTATAAGTTGCAATGGTTCAAGTATGCCGCCATCTTCATTGCCGTTGCCGGACTCTCGTTTACCACTTATCAGCTGGGTATCAACAGCATTGTATCGCAATTGGCAGACATCCAGTTGGAATCGCCTATGGGTTCGAAGAGTAAGATGTATCTACCCGATGGCACCATCATCCAGCTCAATGCGGGCTCTACCCTCACCTATTCTCAGGGCTTCGGTGTAGACAATCGTCGCGTAAAACTCTCGGGAGAAGGATATTTTGAGGTGGCAAAAAACACCCAACTGCCCTTCGTTGTAGAGACCGGCAACCTTAAGGTGAGAGTATTGGGAACAATATTCAACATCACCAACTACGACAGCGATGCAGAAGCCATCGTGGCACTGGTAGAAGGTAAGGTGGCATTGAACAACAACAAGCAAGAAACACTCTACCTCTCTCCGGGTCAATCCGCAACCTTTAATAAGAAGACACAAGCCATCCATATAGCAGATTGCGACATTGACAGCATGAACGATTGGACGGAAGGAACACTCACCCTCGACGGTCAGCCGCTGAAAGACATCATCAGGGTTCTTGAACGCCACTACAACGTAGCCTTCACCGTCAAGAATGCCCATCTACTTCAATATCGCTTCTATGGCAGTTTCTCGCTTTCTGAGCAGAGCATTGCCGAAGTATTAAATACACTTTCTAAGACCGGAAAGTTCAAATATACCATCCAGGGCAAGAAAGTGGTGCTGGTGGAATAGAAAACAGAGGAAAAGTAGGGAACAAACCCATTGACAAGCAAGTGCTTGAAGGAGTCATCGGCAATAAAAAAGGAAGTTGACGAACAACAGTTTTATTCTTTAAAAGATGAAAAGCCACTGTATATGACAGCTAACTTCACCCTCGCAGAGGATTCACTCCCGATAACTCCCATCCGCTCCCTCTCAAAAACGGAAGAAACAATTAACTACCTATAAAGCTAAATAACAAGATGTTATCATGAACTACAGAAGTAAAACATTATTGGTTGCCACCCTTTTGGCATGCAGTGTCGGCACGTTTGCCCAAAGCCTGTCGCTGAAACTCAATCAGGTTTCGGTAAAACAAGCCATGAGCCAATTAAAACAAAAAAGCGGCTACTCTTTTGTTTACGAAGCAAAAGACCTGGACACAAAGAAAACTGTGAGTGTAAATGCCAGCGACTTAAAACAGGCCATCACCCAAATTTTGCAAAGTCAGGATGTGTCGTACACCATCCAAGGCAAGTCGATTATCATCAAAAAAGGTCGTCCTGCACCATCCAAGACCCCCCAAAGCTCAACAACCATCAAAGCTGTTGGTAAGATTGTAGACCACAACGGCGAACCCATCATCGGTGCGACAGTGAGCGAAGTGGGCGGGAAAGCCATGACTGTAACAGATTTGGATGGTAACTACTCTTTAGAAGTAGGTGAAGATAATCTTGTAGCGATTAGCTATGTAGGTTTTACTACAGAAACTTTTACGGTTGACCAATTACGAAGTAAAGAGGTTGTCAAGCTAAAAGAAGATTCAAAATCTTTAGGAGAAGTTGTTGTTGTGGGATATGGTACACAGAAAAAGATTAACCTTACCGGTGCTGTATCTCAAATCAATGCCAGCGATATAGAAGATAGACCCGTGGCAAACCTTTCGCAAATGCTGCAGGGTGCCATTCCTAACTTAAATATAAACTTCTCTTCAGGTCGTCCAGGCTCAACTGGTTCTTTGAATATCCGTGGTAATACCTCTATTAATGGGGGTAGTCCGCTTGTACTAATCGATGGTTTTGAAGGCAATATAGATCGCATCAACCCCGACGATGTGGAATCGGTAACAGTGTTGAAAGATGCATCGGCATCTGCTATTTATGGAGCAAGAGCATCGTTTGGTGTTATTTTGGTAACTACCAAAATAGGTAAAGTGGGCAAGTCTGAGATTAGTTATTCCGGACGTTTCAGTGTTAGTCAACCAACAACATCGACTCGGTTTGAAACACGCGGATACTATTCAGCCAAAATCAACGACGACTTTTTCCGGGCTTATGCAGGCAAGAATTACACCAAGTACACTGAAGACGACTATTATCAACTTTGGATACGCAGAGATGACAAGACCGAACATCCCGATCGTCCATGGGTGATAACCGACCAAAGAGACGGTCGTCCAACGTATGTGTATTATGCCAATACCGATTTATACAACTATTTATATGACAATTCACGCCCCACATGGGAACATAATGTCAGCTTTTCGGGTGGTAATGAAACCGTCAGATATAAACTTTCCGGAAGTTATCTCAATGAACGAGGTATTGTTAGATTGCAACCTGACAGGTTCAAGAAATACACTTTCAATAGCTCAACAACCATTCAAGTCCGACCTTGGTTGCAAGTATCTAATTCAACCAGATACTATACGTCTTCTTATTATTTCCCCGGCTATAGTGGTATCAACGATTTGTTTGATAACGCCATGTATAGTGCGTTGGCGTCTTTTGTGCCGGTTAATCCCGATGGAACAGCTGTTTATCAAACCTCTTTGATGGATTATCGCTATGCAGAAGGGCGTTCGGCTCTTTTGATCAATGGTTTTCATCATAATACAGATCTTTGGGATGATTTCACCACTTCATTTGAAATGAAATTGGCTATCACTAAGAACTTGTCGGTAACGGCTAACTACAATTTTACAAAACATAGACGAACATATGAGAAGCGGAGTGATAAGTTGATTTCATCTAAATATCCCGGTGAACTGATGGAGAGAACCGACGATATCGGATTGAGCAGATTGACAGAGTCTTCTTCGGATAGGAAGTATCATGCAACCAACCTTTTTGCCACTTATAGTCAGATGTTTTCACGCCATCACAACTTCAATGCTGTAGTTGGTATGAACTATGAAACCATGAAAATCAAAGATTTGTTGGCACAAAGAGAAGGACTGCTGAGTACGGAGTTGAATGACTTCAATTTGGCTAAAGGCGATGTGATGAATATTACCGGAGGACAAAACCGTTATGCCATTATTGGTAGTTTTGCCCGTATCAACTACGATTATGCAGGTAAGTATCTTATGGAATTGAGTGGCAGATACGATGGCACCTCTCGTTTCAAACGTAATGAGCGATTTGGATTTTTTCCATCGGCTTCTGTTGGTTGGCGAATAAGTGAAGAAAAATTCTTTACTCCTTTGCGTTCTTTCATAGACCACTTAAAAGTTAGATATTCGTATGGTTCATTAGGCAATCAACAGGTTGTTGGATATTATGACTACTTACAAACCATCGATCCATCCAAAGTGTTGAACTTATCATTAGGAGAAGGTTCGAAAGTGGGCTATGCCGTTGTTTCTGCTCCTAATTCTGCCGCATTGACATGGGAGAAAGTTTACACCAACAATTTAGGTTTCGACGTTACTTTCTTCAAACAGCGATTGAACATTACAGGAGATTTTTACACACGTTACACTAAAGGTATGCTTACCAAGGGTAAAACTCTACCCGCAGTATATGGTGCAGCCTCACCTAAAGCTAATGCAGCCGATATGAAAACCAATGGTTGGGAAATATCTATTGGTTGGAAAGATAAAACCAATTTAGCAGGAAAATCTCTACAATATGGAATCTCAGTCGGATTGAGCGATTATACTTCTACAATCACCAAATACGACAATCCCA
This sequence comes from Prevotella sp., assembly GCA_022783515.1. Lineage (GTDB taxonomy): Bacteria > Bacteroidota > Bacteroidia > Bacteroidales > Bacteroidaceae > Prevotella. Next base: position 24,017 of record JALEWR010000007.1, on the reverse strand, counting down.
CCAAACTGTTAAGTGACTATTATGAAGGAATGAAGTTGGGGGATATATGGGGTTATCATATAGATGGCTTCTTTACGAGCGATGAAGAAGCTGCCAATTACGCGGTAGATCAGAAAGCCGTAAATGCTATCATCAATGTGTCGGCCGGCTCAATGAAAGGTGTTAGGGCTGGTGACTTAAAATATGTAGATTTGGATGGCAACAATATTATCAGTATTGGGAAAAACACCGCTGATGATCCCGGAGACCGCACCATCATAGGTAATACCCAGCCACGCTATTCTTATGGTTTTAATATTTCGGCATCATGGAATGGTTTTGATGTTGCTGCGTTTTTCCAGGGTATAGGCAAGCAGGACTGGTATCCTAGTCCTCACTCTATGGCTTTTTGGGGGCCTTACAGTCGCCCCTTTGCTTCTTTTATACCTCGCGATTTTATGGATGATGTATGGAGTGAAGACAATCCCAATGCTTACTATCCACGTCCACGAGGCTATACTGCTATGGCAACTAACCGACAGTTAGGAGCTGTCAATAACAGATATATGCAAGATTTGGCTTATTGTCGCCTGAAAAACCTTACAATAGGTTATTCGCTTCCTGCACCCTTACTCAGTAAGGTAGGATTAACAAAAGTAAGAATATACTTCAGTGGTGAGAATTTAGTAACATGGACAAAGCTCAGATCCAAGTATATTGATCCCGAACAAGCAACAGAATCAAAAGGCACAGGTAAGGTTTATCCTTGGTCAAAGACTTACTCTTTTGGCTTGAATATAACATTTTAAACGATAAGAACATGAAAACAATATATAAAACAATGGTCTTGCTGATAACAGCTTTCTCTTTGTCATCGTGTGAAGACATGCTGGACATATTACCGCAAGACAAATTGACCCCTGAGACCTATTTCACAACAGAAGCTGAAATAAAGCTATTCACCAATGGCTTTTATTCTTTGCTGCCAACAGGCGAAAGTCTGGGTAGAGAGAGTGCCGATATAGTGGCTATTAACGAACTTATAGAAGAAGTGAGCGGACAACGTGTTGTGCCTGCGAAAAGTGGGAATTGGTCGTTTAACCGGTTGCGTGATATTAATTTTTATTTAGCTTATTCCGCTAATTGTAAAGATCCTGCTGTACGTCTTCGTTACGATGCTGTAGCTCGATTCTTCAGAGCTTACTTTTATTTTGAAAAAGTGAAACGCTATGGAGATGTGCCTTGGTACGACCAAGTGTTATCCGATACAGATGAAGGCTTAACCAAGCCAAGAGATTCAAGAGAATTGGTAATGACCAAGATTCTTGAAGATTTAGATTTTGCTATTGCCAATTTAGATAGTAAGAAGTCGCTTTATCGTGTAACCAAATGGTCAGCCTTGGCATTAAAGTCTCGCGTTTGCCTATTTGAAGGCACATTTAGAAAATACCATAATATCCCAAATGGTGAGAAATACTTGGAACAATGTGTTGATGCTTCTTCCGTTTTGATGAAACAAGGGGGATACTCACTCTACAAAGCAGGTGCTACACCTTATTTCACTTTATTCTCTACCTTTGAAGACAGACCAGAAGAATTTATCATGGCAAAGGATTATAACGAATCTCTTTCCATCTCCCATTTCCTACAAAGTTACTTCACCTCCACCACTTTGGGACGTCCTGGCATCACCAAACGTATCGTCAACTCATACCTAATGAAAGACGGCACACGCTTTACCGATAAACCAGGCTATGAAACGATGGAGTTTTATGATGAGATGCAGAATCGCGATCCCCGATTAAGCCAAACAGTTCGTACACCAGGATATAAACAGATGGGAAGTAATACCACTGTTGCCCCTAACTTTGCGTCTTCGCTAACAGGCTATCAAATCATTAAATACTCCAACGATAAGAAATACGACAAGATGAATGGCTATAACGACATTCCTCTCTTCCGATATGCTGAAGTATTGTTAAACTATGCTGAAGCCAAAGCAGAGTTGGGTAATATCACACAGTCTGACATCAATCAATCGATTAAACTATTAAGAGATAGAGTGGGTATGCCTAACCTCAACTTAGAATATGCCAATGCTCATCCCGACCCTTACTTAATGAGTGCCGCTACAGGCTATCCACAAGTTAATGGAAAGGACAAAGGTGTCATTTTAGAAATACGTCGAGAGCGTACCATCGAACTCATGGTTGAAGGATTGCGATATTGGGATTTGATGCGTTGGAAAGAAGGTAAAGCTTTTGAACAACCATTCCTGGGGATATACATTCCTGCTCCTGGCACATACGACCTCGATAAAGACGGAACCTATGATGTATGCTTCTTTACTGGTTCTAAACCATCTGTCAATGTACCTTTGATTTATGAACTCAACAAAGACATCGTATTGACTAATGGCACAAGTGGCAACATCCTCATTCATGGTAAAATAGATAGAAAATGGAATGAAGAAAAAGATTATCTTTATCCCATTCCAATTGAGGAAAGAGCCTTAACCTCTGGGGCCATTACTCAAAATCCAGGATGGGCTGATGGCTTAGATTTCTAGTTGTAACAAGTATATTTAAATCAAACAATGAAAAAAATATGAAAGCTAATATTTTTCTTATAGGCATATTGCTACCTCTTATTTGTCTTTCTTGTACAGATGATGGTTTTGGTACTTCCGGATACTACACGGAAAACCCCTTTGAGGGATATGTAGATTATAGTAAAGAGCTGACCTTGAAAGAAACCAAAGGATGGGAGATAGACACCTTGGGTACTGGACTCGTTTGGTACAAGTATAGAGGTTTCTATCAAACACAGAATGCTCAACAAAATGTCAATGTATTGGAGTTAGACTTGTCTAGTCCGGAATATCAAATCGAGTTTGTTTATTCTTCATCACTAGATTCTTTATCTAATATAGCTATGGCTCACGATGCTATCGCCGGTATTAATGGAACTTACGAATTGGATGCTTCCTTTGTGAAAACCAATGGCACTATTCATAGCCAAGTGACGATAGAGAATAATCATCTTCGTTTTTGGAAACATCAAGGAGCGGTATCTTACGATGGCAGAGGAATGTTGTCCATTGGCTATGGAACCAACGAATCGTATGCTCAAAGTTCTATGCCCAATATCTTTTCAGGATCACCTATGTTGGTTGATGAGGGTGAAACCTTTGTTGGCGATTTGACCGGTGTGGATGTTAATACGTTAGAGGGTGAAGATTATAGAAAACATCAAAGTGTTAGACATCCTCGTACATCGGTGGCGATAACTGGTGGTGGAAAGCTCCTGCTGATGACAGTAGATGGTAGAAGAAGTGAAACCGAGGGTATGTCAGCAAGAGAATTAACACAGTTTTATCAAACATTCTTTAAACCGCGTGCAGCATTGAATATTGATGGTGGCGGTTCTACTACAATGTGGATTAAAGATAAAGGTAACCCTGTAACTAATGTGGTGAATTATCCCACAGACAATAAGGTGTACGACCATTATGGTCAACGTAGATTACGCACATTTATCCTTATTAAGAAGGTTTCTACAGAAGGAACTTTTGCAGGAGGAACAGGTACAGAGTATGACCCATACATCATCAAGACAGCCAAGCATCTGGATAATATGCATAATCTGGATTGGAGTCAATCGGCAACTCAACCCATCTACTTCAAGATGGAGGCCGATGTCGACATGGCTGGCAGGATGTGGAAACCTCTTAATTCCGTATCACCCTATAATAGGCACCTCCATTTTGATGGAAATGGTTATCTCATCAAGAACTTAACATCCATAGGAACCGACTATGCAAGTTTGTTTGGTGTTCTCTGTGGATCATGCAAAAACTTGGGTGTGGTCAATGCCCGTATCGAAAACCAAGGTCGAGGTGTTGGCATCATTGCCGGATATTGTGGTGTGAAAGGTCCTAATGCTCCAACCGGTACTATTGATAACTGCTTTACATCAGGGACAGTGAAAGCTGTTGATATCGTAGGAGGTATTGCAGGTAATATAGGAAAAGAGAATGGTAAAAACTTTTCAGCCATTCGGAACTCTTATTCCACAGCAACTGTTACCGCTACAGATACCAAAGCACAAGCACGAGCTGGTGGTATAGTGGGAATCATTTGGGCTAATGGCATCATGCAAAACTGTTATGCATCAGGAGACATTATTTCCGAGAGTTTTGGAGCAGGCGGTTTGGCTGGTTGGTCAGATGCAAATATTATTTCGTGTGTAGCTCTCAACAAATCGATAACCAACAAAGGTACAGGACGTATCGGCCGAATTAGTGGCTATATGGGCAAACTAAGCACTATAGCACAGGGCGAAAATTGTTGGGCTCTTGAAAATATGGATATATGGAATTTAGGTAATAAGGTAACAGAAGCAGAGTTGACTACAGGAATCTTAACCAAGGTTGGCCCATACGATGGTACAAGTAAAGACAAGGCGTTCTTACAAACACCTGCTAACTATGCTTCTATCTTAAAGTGGAAACTTTCAGGAACGAATCAGATATGGGCAGGTCAGTTCAACAGCAAGGGCTTCCCCATATTGAAATGGATGGCTGATCGTGGTCAAGAGGTTGCACAATGGGACGGACATGGTAATTGATAACGGTTAGGTTTCGTTCAAACTGATGATTGGAAACAATGAGAGGAGTGATTGTAAGCTAACGATAGCACTTCATGTGAAGGATATTTTCCAATCACTCCTTATTAACTCTCCGAATACAAAATGACCAAAAACACATTCAGAAAACTTGTTCTTGCCCTCGTACTGCACCTCTGTGGTGCAGTCATGGGTGGCGAGATGCCGGCTCAAACCTTCAAGGTGCTGAGTTATAACATATACAAAGGGTTGATGTGCGATTCGTCGGTCAACAAGCACGACTTTGCGAAGTGGGTGTCAAAGCAACAACCCGACATCGTGGCATTGCAAGAGGTGAATGGCTTTACACAAGCCAAACTTTCACAATTGGCAGCCGATTATGGACATCCATATGCCGTATTACTGAAGGAAGAGGGCTATCCTGTGGCTCTCACCTCTCGATTTCCCATCGTCAATGTGCAGAAAGTAATAGACAATATGCACCACGGATTTATTCTTGCCCAAGTGAAAAATTATCATATCCTCGTTACTCATCTGTCTCCCCACAAGTATAAGAAACGTGGCGAAGAGGTAGACATGCTGTTAGCTACGGTGAAAGCCACACACCCTAAGGGAAAATGGCTGATGATGGGCGACTTTAATGCTTACTCTCCCTGGGACAAAGAGTCGTATAAAGATGGCTTGGTGAGAGAACGAACAAGACAACTGGAGATGAAATATAAGTCGCATCAGAACTTGAAAAATGGCGAACTCGACTTCTCGGTCATTGAGAAGGTATTGAACGGAGGGTTCTGCGATGCCCTCAAACTGAAGAATCGAGATTATGTTTCGTCGGCTCCGACCAAGGTTTTAGAACACTCTGACCTTCATGCCAACCCCACTTTCAGAATTGATTATATCTTTGTATCCCAATCACTTAAAAAGGATGTGGTGCAATGCCGCATCATTAAGGACGACTATACTGACAACCACTCCGACCATTATCCTGTATGGTTAGAGCTTTCACCCGATAAATAACGAGTAAAATGAAAAGTATCATCTATACCAAACGTCTCATAACACTGATGTTGAGTTTGACAGTGGTATTCTCAACACAAGCTCAAAGTAGTAGCGACTCTATCGCTATTCATCATGCTTCATGGACTACGAGAGCCATCAGCCAAGGCGTTACGCACCAACAGGCACGCTTTGACCATCTATTTGGGGGTGCTCAAAACATTAACATGATTGTGATGGACGGAAAATCAGACAAGAAAATAGAGGTCTATGTGGGCAACCAACGAGCATATATGAGTGATATTGCCCGAAAAGAGGGAGCATTGGCTGCCATCAATGGAACCTATTATGACGTGGGAAAAGGTGAGACCAACTGCTATTATCGCAAAGATAGGGACGTAATACATACCACCGCCCAAGCAGAAACCTACAGAGTTACAGGAGCCATCAGGGTGAAGAAGGGTAAGATGAAAATCTTTTCGTGGAATGAAAATACAGAAAAGAACTATCGAAAACGCAAGGGAACCGTTTTGGCTTCCGGTCCGTTGCTCATAGAGAAGGGTAGGATATGTTCATTCTCCCAACAACCAGGCCAAGGCTTCTATACCACCAAGCATCCAAGAAGTGCTGTGGGGATAACGAAAGATAAGAAGATTTATCTGGTCACCGTTGACGGACGACAACCCCAACATGCCATCGGAGCAAACATCTACGAGTTGGCTTATCTCTTAAAACAGTTGGGCTGTGTCTATGCTCTCAACCTCGACGGAGGCGGATCGGTAACGCTCTGGGCTGCCACGGCTCCCGACAATGGAGTGGTGAACAGCCCATCGTCGAACGGGAAGTTCGACAATCAGGGCGAAAGAACCAATGTCAGTGTATTAATGATTAGATAATTACCCCCAATCAGTTCATTTGTTCCGAACTGATTGGGATTCAACCGTCACAAAGAAGATGAAAAACAAAACAATACTTGCCGGTTGGCTATTGATGCTATCGTGCAGCGTCATGGCACAACAAAACACTAACGCCGCCCCCAAGAATGACCAAGCAACAGCTTTAGAGACCATGGATGCCGAATTGGCTACGCAAAAAAACAAGGAGAAAACTCAATGGATAGACGCCCTAAGCTTGGGAATTGAGGGCGTGGGATGGAAAAAGGGCATTGCCAATTATACCCGATTGCCCTACCGCTATCAATCCACCGTCACGCCTAATGTATGGCGACTAAGCAGACATTCCGCCGGACTGTCTGTGAGGTTTACCATGAAGGGCAGTAGTTTTATTGATGCGAAGTGGACATTGTCCAACAACAACTATATGCCTCACATGACTTCGCTCGCTGTCAATGGGTTAGACCTCTATGTGCGTATTGCCGGACAATGGCAATGGGCAGGTGTGGGTAAGCCCGCCAAAGAGGGATTGGAACAACACGCCATGGTGAAGACCGGTTTCTTGCCCAACAAAACCTACGAGTGTATGCTCTATCTGCCTTTATACACCGGCGTTACCAACTTGCAATTAGGTTTCTCTCCCTCTGCCATCATTACGCCCTTGCCTCATGACAAACGTCCCATCGTGATGTATGGCACATCCATTCTCCACGGCTGTAGTGCTTCGCGGGCAGGTATGCCATTTGCCTCGATGATAGGAAGATATTTCGATATGCCTGTCGTCAATTTGGGATTCTCGGGTAACGGACTGATGGAGAATCATTTTGCGGATATCCTTAGTGAAATTGAAGCTTCTCTCTATGTCATCGATTGTCTGCCCAATATGGGGCGACTCACGGCAGAGGAGATATGTCAGCGTACCCTCTATATCGTAAGAGAATTGAGGAAGAAACGCCCTTACACGCCTATCCTATTAGTGGAAGATAGAAGTTATACGCATCCCAACCTTACAGGCAGACCCATCGACCATCATCGACGCGAAGGACAAATGAAAGCGTATAAGGAATTGAAGAAGACCGTCAAGCTACTCTATTATATTAAGGGTAATCCTCTCTTGGGTTCCGATAACGAAGCTGCGGTCGACGGCTCCCATCCCTCCGATCTCGGAATGATGAGATACTTTGAGGTGTTGCGTCCGGTCATTAAGAAAGCGTTAAAGAAACAATATCAATAATAAAAAAGACATATAGCATTCCACACAAGCCATGTTTCAATCCATCATCAGTTTTTACAAGAAAAGTAAGCCGGCAACACAATCTTATGAGGCCGACGAACAGACCACCAACCGCTATCTCACCCGTCTGCAATGGTCGAGTTTCCTTGCGGGAACCATCGGCTACAGCTTATACTATGTGTGTAGAACCAGTCTTAATGTGGTGAAGAAACCCATTATGGAAAGTGGATTGCTCGATGCACAACACTTAGGTATTATCGGCTCTACCTTACTCTTTGCTTATGCCATTGGCAAGCTGGTTAATGGTTTCTTGGCCGACCATGCCAATATCAAACGATTTATGGCGACAGGTCTTGCCATCTCTGCCTTAGCCAATCTGTTGGTGGGACTGTTAGGATTATCCTTTGCAGCCCAAACCACAACGGCAAGCATCAGTTTGGCTCTCTCGTTTGCCACACTATGGGCCTTCAACGGCTGGAGTCAGTCAATGGGAGCCGCTCCTGCCATCATAGCCCTCTCACGTTGGTTCCCCTTGAAAAAACGTGGTACTTTCTACGGCTTTTTCAGTGCGAGCCACAACCTCGGCGAGTTTCTTTCTTTTATCTTTGTGGGTGCTATCGTAAGTGTGGTGGGCTGGCAATATGGTTTTATCGGAGCCGCCTTGGCCGGTGCTTTAGGCACACTCGTCATCATTCTCTTTCTGCACGATAGTCCCGAGAGTAAGGGATTGCCATCCATCGAAGAGATGGCAGCTGAAACAAAAAATACAGAAGACACAAGCAAAACCCAACGCATGGTGTTACGCAACCCCAATGTCTGGCTGTTGGCTCTTGCCAGTGCGTTTATGTATATCAGTCGTTATGCCATCAATGGTTGGGGTGTATTGTTCCTGCAAGAAGTAAAGGGTTATTCGCTCGAAACTGCTACACAAATCATCTCTATCAATGCTCTCTTGGGTGTGTTTGGTACGATATTCTCGGGTTGGATGAGCGACCGGCTGTTCCGTGGCAATCGCCATTGGCCTGCTCTCCTCTTTGGCATCCTCAACAGTCTGTCACTCATTCTTTTTCTCTATTCAGGCAATAGTCTGTGGGTCAACGCCCTTGCCATGATTCTCTTTGGTATCGCCATTGGCGTATTGATATGTTTTGTGGGTGGATTAATGGCTGTCGATCTGGTGCCACGCAATGCCACAGGGGCTACCTTAGGTATTGTGGGTATTGCCAGCTATGTGGCAGCAGGATTGCAAGATATCGTCAGTGGTACACTTATAGAAAACGGCAAGACAACCATCGTCAGCGGCACTACCACCATTGCCCAATACGACTTCACCTCTGCAGGTTTATTCTGGATTGCAGCATCCATCATCTCCTTTGTCCTTGCCGCACTGACATGGAATGCAAAGAAAGGGAAAATAGGTTGATGGCTTGTTGAAAAAAACAATGTGTTCGTCCAACTTAAAACTCATCAACTCAAAAAATACGCTTTCATGGCTGTGGCAAGCTCAACCAAGGTTTCGGTGTTGGCCATACCATATCGTTGCCACACCTGCCTGCAGGTCGGTAAAAGGGGATGATGGAGCATGTCGTTGCGATGAAGATAGGGGTCGCACACCTGAAAAAGATGCATCACCTCTACAATGGCAGATGGCGATAAGGACATGAGTTTGCCCAATTCCACAACCTCGGGTGTTTCTGCCACCATGGTGACAGGCACAAGACGGAAATAAAGGTCGAGAATGATGATGAGCGTCATGGGCGTCATCGTTGGATAATTGTCCAACGGCAGGAAATCGGTTTCAAACGTGGGCTTCGTTGCCACACCTTCGTAAAAAGCCTCTGCATGATTGAAACCTCGCATGGCACGCAATCGTTCTATATCTTTTTTCAGTCGGGTGGTATGTTGGGCATATCGCTGCCACAAGACCTCGATATTCGCCTCCTCCCTGCTTTCCAGTTGTTTCATCCTACGATGCAGTTCGCGAGGGGGAATGTGCAGTTCTAACGACAACTCTATCATGCGTCGAGCATACATGGGCTTCACTCCCACAGGCTTTCTGAGATATATCTGTAGGAGAAAGAGATAATTGTCATCTGTCCAAGAGGTATGTGTCATTGGGGAGTTAAGTTAATGAGTTGATGAGTTTTTGGTTGTTGCGTTGTCGTGGACGAGCCTATGGGTTCGACCGCTAATGATTGTCCGGAAAGGAGGTTGTGGAGGTTATCGGGAGTTAATCCTCTGTGAGGATGGAGTTAACGGACGAAAGCGATGGCTCGGGGAGAGAACTCACTTCCTGATTCTCTTCCCCCAATAATACTTGTAAAAATCGTCTGCACCCACGCCATTGCCCAAGCATTTGAATGAGGAGGAATTGCAGTCCGGAATCTTCTTGCCCTCGAAGTACACAGCAAAACCATCCTTGGCATAACCGTCTATCAGTACCTCAAAGCTAGGTTTAAACACATCATTCATCTTTGTGCCATAATAAAACACCTCGAAATCGGTTTTGGAATAGCCATAACCCAAACTCTTTCCGGGTAAAGCTTCATCGGGCAACCAACCATCGGGATATTCATAACGTGGATGAACAGAAGGACGGCGATTGGGATAATAATCGTCATGACGTGTATCTGGCACATCGCCCACCACCTTAAAGGTTCGCACATCGGCATGCTGCAAAACCACACCTTTATAATATACAAACCTACGGTCTTTGGCATAACCATAACCTAAATAAACAAAGGATGCGGCATCTGCATGCTGCACGATTTTTCCCTCATAATATACAAATCGTTGGTCTACGCCATAACCCTGCGGTGTTTTATTCATCGACATCGGCATTTGTGCCATCGTTGTATGACATGCAGAAAGAAGAACGAGGAAGAAAGCCACTCGTTGCCATACTTTTGTACTGTTGGTTTTCATCATATTTCAGTGTTTTGGGTTAATTCTCTTGTTCGGTTCATTGTCTTTCGCTCACTCCATACGCTGATAAGCCAACCGCTCTTCACCGTTGCGGACGCGAACAATGCCGCAATAGGCAAAACCATGACGTTGAAAGCAGTGCCGCATGATGTGGTTATTGCGGTGGGTGTCAATACGGATGTTATGACTATGAGTCCCACAAAACGCCATCATGGCAGCAAAGACACCATGGCTCTCGGGCGTACTCGCTACCCTATGCACCACATAGTAAGGCCGCTTATCGTCTATCCACGCTCCGTCTTCTATCTGATGATAGGCAGGCTCCGGACCCGGCATAAAAACAAAGGTTCCCACAACCACACCGTTATCCACACAAACATAACAGTGGTTTTGTTCAATATCACGCTCCACCACTTCTCGCTGTGGATATCCGTCGGTCCATTGTGTCGGGTTACCATTGCTCCGCATGATTTCTCGGGCAGCCTCCATCAGTTGCATCAGCCGCTCCATGTCGTCCATCACTGCTTTTCTTACCTGCATCATGTTCACCTCCTTAGTTGAGCCTCCTTTGCAAACTTACAAAAAAAGGACTAAAGATGCTACGATAGAATAAAAAAAACATACATGTCAGGAAAAAATAAAGCCGGTTGGGGCCTTTGCAAGTTTTCTTGAGTTGGCGAGTTCTTAAGTGAATGGGTTAAGGATTTTAACTTAAAATTCTTCTCAAAAAAACGGCTTCGCTTTACGATAAAATAGAGAGAAAGAGACTGAAAATAGGGGTGGGGAATGGTTGAATGGTCTTTTTTCTCATCGTTTTTTGTCTTTTGAGGGTCAAAAAACATCGTTTGACTTGGCGAAAGCAATGCTTTTACATTGCGAAAGCTATTGTTTGGTGATGCGAAAGCATAGGTATTGCGATGCGAAAGCATAGCTTTGAGCAACTCATTCAGCCTAAATTGCCCTGTCATTCGATGATTGTTTTATGCTGTTTTTATGTAAGTGGCTGATTAATAGTGTGTTGTCGCAGTAGTATTAAAATCGGTGTATTTCACTCCTACATCAACTGTCTTTATGAAAATCTCAATGACAAAGCGTGGATTTTAACAAATGTGGTGTTTTTAGTTGTGTATATGTAAGTAGTGAGATGGGTGGGGCAATGGGTTGGTTGGCTGTGAGATACGCCACGAAACGAAAACGGGCAAATAATGTTAAGTCCCTTTGTCTTACCAATATAAATGGCTATATTTGCAGAAAAGAGGATGAAACATCGGTTTTATCCTTGCAGATAAAATAAAACGAAAAGGCCAATCAATAGCAGAATGAAACATCAATTATTACTTCAACTGGCTCTCTTTGCCATCATTTCGACAGGTGTGCTGTCAGCAAAGGCACACGACATTACCATTATTCCTCAACCCGCGAGCATCGACAAGCGTCAAGGCGAATTTACCTTAAACGCCAAAACCTCCATCGGATACGATGAAAGTTTAAAGGAATTGGCAACCTATCTTCAAACCACGCTCAGCACGTCTACCGGCTTCGACTTGCCTTTGTTGCAAAAAGGCAAGAAGGCAAAAATCAACTTGCGTATTGATCGCAGCAAGGTGAGTGCTGAAGAAGGCTATCGCCTTGAAGTGAACGCTAAAGAGGTGAATGTTTATGGTGCTACGCCTGGCGGTGTTTTCTATGGTGTCCAATCGTTTTTACAACTCTTCCCTGCACAAATCTATAATGCCCATACCCAGAAAAATGTGGCATGGACAGCTCCTGCGGTGGTGATAGACGATGCCCCCAACCATCCTTGGCGTGGCATGATGCTCGATGTGGCACGCTATTTCTACGATAAAGAGTTTGTGAAGAAGTTTATCGACATGATGGCCATGTACAAGATGAACAAACTTCAATTCCACTTAATCGACGACTCCGGCTGGCGATTGGAAATAAAGAAATATCCCCGATTGACCGAAGTGGGTGCCTGGGCTGGTCCGAAAGACAAGCGTATTGGCGGTTTTTACACCCAAGAAGACATCAAAGAGATTGTGGCATACGCCGCTCTACGCAATGTTGAGGTAATTCCCGAGATAGAGTTTCCTGCTCATATCCTCTCTGCTGTGGTGGCTTATCCGTGGCTGTCGTGTACAGGCGAACAGCACGAGGTACCGCTCCAACACTTTATCAGTCGCGATTTGCTCTGTGCAGGCAAACCCTCTTCGCTGCAATTCTTATCCGACGTGTTGGACGAAACGGTGGCTCTCTTCCCCTCAAAATATATCAATATAGGTGGCGATGAGGCTGTTTACGACCGTTGGAAAGAATGTCCCCATTGCCAGGCGTTGATGAAAAGCGAAGGGTTGAAAGAAGCCGGCGAGCTGCAAGGCTATCTGGTGAATGTGGTTTCGGACATGATGAAGAAGAAAGGCCGCACCTGTGTGGGCTGGGAAGAAATCATTATGCGTGGCGAAATAAAGAATCCTGTGGTGGCATTGATATGGAACAATGCCAAAGACAGTGTGCATGCTGTGCGTACAGGCCATAAAGCCGTCCTCACGCCTGCCACACATATGTACTTCGATTTTCCTGAAAGTAAGACTCCCGGTGAGATAAAGGCTGCCACATGGCGTCCTCCTTTCTCGGTGAAGCATTGTTATGAGATGCCCATCAACGACTATTCGGCCTCTTCTGCCGTCATTGGTGTCCAGGGATGTTATTGGACCGACCAGTTTATTCATGGTGATATATTGCGTGATTTGCCCCAGTTGGACGAGAGCAGGTCGGTGAGATATGCCGAATATCTCATGTTCCCACGTTTGTTGGCGGCTGCTGAAGTGGGTTGGACGAAGAGCAAACAACGCCGGTACGACAGCTTTGTGGCTCGTCTTTTCACCCATTACGTACGCTTGGACAATAAGGATTGCTACTATCGTTTGCCCGAACCCATCATCGTTTCGGAAGAAAAGGCAAGCAATGGCGATATCACTTTCACCCTCCAACCCAGTGTTCCCGGGTCTAAAATCTTGTACACCACCAATGGCGATTACCCAACAGTGCATTCGGCAGAATACCGTTCGCCTGTAACGGTGAGCAAGAAGAGCGACTTCCACGCCATCACTTATGTCAACAACCGTCGTTATTCGCTCCCCATCTATTTTGCTCCCGACTATTCTGCGTATAACAAATATGGCACATTTGCAGCCGAATGGACACCCATGCAGATAAAGAAAGCCGACTTCGTCTGGACTTTTGATGTCACAGGAAAGCTGTGGGGAAATGGTCAATACGAAGTAACCTTTATCCATACCGAGGGCGAGAGCGGCTTGCAATTGGGCGATTTGGAATTGTACAAACGTGATGAGAAGATGGTTTCGGTGGCACACGCTGCGGTGATCAACACCACTGCCACCACCACCACCTATGCACTGCCACTCAACGGCTTTGAGGCCGGCACGCCATTCCAGGTCAGAGTGAAAGCCAAAGGTGTGAATGGCAACACCACATCGGGCTTGGTATTCATCAAAAAGCTGAAGGAACAGTAGGCGAAAACATACCGGCAAGCGGTCTGTCCCACTGCTTTTATCAAGCAGTAGGTCAAGAATAGCTGTCCCATTGGGGTTGAGACGAATGGACGATTCTCACTCAACGGGACAGTTTTTTTATTTCTCCCTCCTCTTGTTCATCTGCTCCATTTCGCTTATCTTTGTAACCAAACATATTGTTATGAAACATCCGGCCAAGACAGATGTAGCAGTGTTGCTACTGTTTTTTAATCGTCCCGACTCCTTCGGCAAGGTTTTTGACGAGGTGAGGAAGGCTCGCCCCTCGCAACTCTTTCTCTATCAAGATGGGCCGAGAGGCGAAAAAGATATGGAAGGCATTCGTGCTTGCAGACAAATTGCCGAGAATATCGACTGGGAATGTGAGGTGCAACACCTCTATCAAACAACCAACTATGGTTGCGACCCATCAGAATATATTGCTCAGAAATGGGCATTCTTGATGGTGGACAAGTGTATTGTGTTGGAAGACGATGATGTTCCGTCACAATCTTTTTTCCCTTTCTGTAAAGAGATGCTGGATCGCTACGAACACGACGAACGCATCACGATGATTGCAGGCTTCAATACGGATGAGATAACGCCTGATATGCCTTACGATTACTTTTTCACTTCGGCTTTCTCTATATGGGGATGGGCATCGTGGAGACGTGTTGTCGATAAGTGGGACGAGAAATACAGCTTCTTGGATAACCCCACCGACCTGCACATGCTCACACAATTGGTGAAACAACGGAAGGTAAGAAAAGACTTTATCAGTATGTGTCGAAACCATCGCGAGGCAGGAAAAGAGTTTTACGAGAGCATCTTCTGGTCGAGTATGCTGCTCAATTCGGGGTTGGCAATTATGCCCTCGAAAAATCAAATCAACAATATCGGCCTCACAGAAGAGTCTACTCACTATACGTCCAATCTCAAAACCACGCCTCGTGGCTTGCGTCGCATCTTCACGATGAAGCGTTTTGAGTTGGAATTCCCCTTGAAACATCCCCCCCATGTCGTCGAATATGTAGATTATAAAGAGCGTTTCTATCGCCGCAATGCTTGGGGGCATCCCGCCATCAAGGTGGCTCGCTCGCTGGAAGAGTTGTTGCTCAATCTGCGTTATGGTCATTTTGCCGTTATAGGCAAAGCCATGAAGAAGCGAGTGAGGAAGTGGATGGGGATGGAGAAGCATGGGTAGGATGTTCCTCACTCCATTGCCTTGCCCTGCTGTAGGTCGCTGCGAACAGCGGCCTTCGTTTCCCAAGGAGGGGAGAAACAAGCAAAAAGAATATGTTCTATAGCCTTTATAAGGCTTATTGAGTCTACAAACATGATTATTCAATTCATTCTCCCTTCTTTTGAAGAGATTGGGGGAGGTCTTTATTTCTTATGAAAATAGTATTTGCAACCAACAACCAACACAAGTTGGAAGAGATTCGTCACATCCTTGGCGAACAGTTTGAGATAGTGTCTTTACAAGATATTGGCTGTAACACCGATATCCCCGAGACCGGTGAGACATTGGAAGAGAATGCCCTTATCAAAGCTCGTTATGTGTATGAGCGTTATGGTTTGGATTGTTTTGCCGACGATACCGGCCTGGAGGTTGACGCTTTGGGTGGAGAACCCGGGGTGAGAAGTGCCCGATATGCAGAGGGTGCAGGTCACGATAGCGAAGCCAACATGAGTAAGTTGCTCGCCAATTTAAAAGAAAATAACAATCGCAAGGCACGATTTCGCACTGTTATTGCGTTGATAATAAAGGGAGAGGAACAGCTTTTCGAGGGTGTTGTTCGGGGAGAAATCAGTCGTTCACGCTCGGGAAGCGAAGGCTTTGGCTACGATCCCATCTTCGTTCCTGAGGGTTACGACCGCTCGTTTGCCGAATTAGGTGCCGAGATAAAAAACAGCATCTCGCACAGAGCAAGAGCCGTGGAGAAGTTGGCGGAGAGATTAAATGCCTCCCCCTGTTCATAGCTTTTCTTGACTGCAATTCCCGGTTCCTCCCTCAGCCAATCAACAAACAAGTATTTTGTGTATGAAAAAAATCAGATTATCATTATCGCTCATCTTGCTTTTTGCCATCCTTTCGCTATCAGCACAGGTGGGAACATGGAGGGCTTTCCCTGCCTATAGCAACGTAACACAAATAGAAAAGGTGGGCCATACGCTCTATGTGCTGGCGTCGGGCGGACTCTATGCCTACAACACGCAAGACCGGAGCATTGTCGCTTTAGACAAAGCAACGACATTGAGCGATGCCGACATACGCAAAATGGCATGGTGCGAGGCTGCCAAGCGGTTGGTAGTGGTCTACAATAATGGCAATATCGACCTCGTTTCGCCCAACGGAACGACAATTAACATGCCCGAATATTATAAAAAGTCGATGACGGAAGACAAGACCGTGAACGACATTTATATATATAATGAGTATGCTTATATCAGCACCAACTTTGGTGTTATCAAACTCCATGTAGGCAAGGCCGAAATAAGCGACACCTATATGTTGTACATTCCCATACACTATACTTATATTCAAGGCGAAAAAATCCATGCGGCGTCCATGCAGCATGGCATCTATGCGGCATCACTTAAAGCCAATTTGCTTGATAAGTCTGTATGGGTAAAAGAACAAAACTATATAGATAAAGACCGCACCGTCGACCCCTCGCTTTTGGAAACGGTTGCGAGCTTGAACCCGGGAGGTCCCAAGCACAACCATTTCGGTGTGCTTCGCTTCGCCTATGGCAAGCTATATACCGCCGGAGGAGGATATACCGAAGACGGAGACGACAACAGAGACGGTACGATACAAGTGTGGGATGGCAGCAACTGGCAGATTTACGACAGCGACATTGCTTCTAAAACAGGGCATTTGTATGAAGATATCATGGAGATTGACGTGGACCCTCGCGACCCAGACCATCTTATGGCCGGCAGTAGAGGCGGACTTTACGAGTTTAAGAATGGACAATTCGTGAAAGAATGGAGCTATGACAATAGTCTTTTGCAGTCAACCTTTTCCACAGACAAGAACTATGTGATTGTGAAAGGTGTGAAATACGATGCAAAAGGCAATCTGTGGATTCTGAACAGTAATAACAGAAAAGAGTCGATTCTTACTTATACGGCCGATAATCAATGGGAAAGTAAACACCAACCTGAATTGATGCAGGAGGGAATTACGATGCGACACCTCACCAAAGTGATGACAGATAGTCGCAATTTATTGTGGTTTGTCAATAGCAACTGGTTGAAGCCTGCGGTTATTACCTATCAACCCGCTAACGGAGGGGTACAGGTTTTCAGCAAATTCACCAATCAAGATGGGGCGAGTTTGACCATAGCCAAGGTGCATTGTGTTACCGAAGACCTGCAAGGCAATATGTGGATTGGCACCAATATGGGACCTTTGATGCTGCGTCCTGACGGCATCACCCAAGCCGAACCTGTTTTTTATCAAACCAAGATACCCCGTAACGATGGCACAAACTTAGCCGATTATCTGTTGTCGGGTGTCAATATCACTGCCATTGCCATAGATGGAGCTGGCAGAAAATGGATGGGAACAAACGGCAATGGGGTGTATCTCATTAGCGAAGACAACCTCACACAGGTGCAGCACTTCACTTCAGAAAATAGTCCGCTGCTCTCTGATGTCATCGAAGCTATCGCCATCGACCCCAATACCGGTGAGGTCTTCTTCGGAACGCTCAAAGGTCTGTGCTCGTATAAAAGCGATGCGGTGAACGCTCAAGAAGAGATGAGCAAAGAAACGGTGTGGGCTTATCCCAATCCCGTAACCCCCGAATACAACGGAATGATTACCGTCACCGGACTCACCCTCGACGCCGATGTCAAGATTGTTACGGCTAATGGTGCTTTGGTGGCAGAGGGAAGGAGCAGAGGCGGACTCTTTACCTGGGACGGAAATGACAGACAGGGTCGCAGAGTGGCAAGTGGCGTCTACATGGTGTTGTCGGCCAAGGCGGATGGCAGCAAGGGAACAGTGTGCAAAATTGCTGTGGTGAATTGATTGTAGTTGATAAATGAACAAGTCAACCCCATCCACTTGACCATTTGTTCGCTTGTTCACTCGTTTGCTTTCTTAGGTCTCAACGCTCCATTCTTCTGTTTCCGAATGGCCATTTCATCAGAAACACAGCCGTCGCTATTGTTGAAAAGAGCAGATTAGGCCATACGGTTTGTTGCAAAATATCGGGCGGAAGTTGGAAGACATATGCCATGATGCCTTTTAAAAAAGCAAAGACAAGAAGATGAAAGCCACAGATATATATCGTTCGATGGCTCAGCACCAACATCCATTTAATGGGAAGCTGAAGGGAAGAGAGTGTTTTTGCCAAACCCAACATCCCATAAATGCCTGCCACAGCACCAACCAAAAAGAGAAGATAGTGATGATAATAGTTGGTGTGCATATTGATGCGACCATTGAAAAGACCAACTGTCACCACCACAAAACCGGCTCCCAACATACCCCACCATCGGGGTTGCAACTGCATTGTTTGTTTTCGCATATAATAGCCTGTAGCATAGAAAGCCGCAGCCACCAACGCTGTGCCTAAGCTAAAGGGCAGGCTGCCCGACAAGAAATGGGATACCGCTCCTCCCACAACCACGAATCCTCCAACAGCTAACCACTTTCTCTGTTCGCTCCGATGACAGACGACATAGAAAATCATTTCGGTAAGAAACAGGCAAGGCAAAAACCAAAGCGGCACATTGTGTATCATCTCCGGACCATTCACCAACAGAGCATGTTTCAAAGGCTCATACCATGCCACATCTTCCTCTATTCCTGCCCCCATCTTTCGCCCTATCAACAGCCAGAAAGCATAGGTAAGGAGGTTCATCCAGAGATAGGGAACGAGCAATTGGGACGCTCTGCGAAGGGCAAAACCACGAAACGAAGGGTGGCGTTGGAAAGAAAACAAGCTGCCGGAAATAAAGAAAAACAACGGCACATGAAAACAATAGATGATATTGACCAACGGAGTATAGAGGGGCGTATGGGCAACAACCACTAAAAGAATAGCGAAAAACCGAGCATAGTCGAGCCATAAGATACGGTGGGAGGTCATGGTTGAAAAATATTTTCGTGAGCTTGGATATAGGGTGAGCGGATGTCTGCCGCATCCAAAATACTATGAAAGAGAAACGATGCGTTATACTTCCTGTTCTTATTTTTTTGCAACGCCTCCACTTTCTTTGGAAAACGACGGGCATAGGCGTCTGAAAACCACACAAAACTTGCTGTTTCGTACAAGGCCGGATGGTCGGTTCCGTGGGTGTAAAGTCCGTCTTCGCCCATACACTCGGCATGGTCGGAGAGGTAGATAAGTATGGCAGGGCGATGACGCAGGCGGTTAAAAAGCTGGTGCCAGAAATAATCGGAGTAGACAATGGTATTGTCATAGGCATTTCGCATCTCGTCGTGCGTATTGGAAGAGATAACCTTACTCTTAAGAACGGGCTGATAAGGAGCCATCGAATCGGGGAAATGCGAGTTGTAATACCAATGCGACCCAATGGTGTGCAGCAGTATGAAATTGCGGTTATCGTCCCTTTTCAGTGTCTCGTCGAAGGCCGGCAGCATGTCGGCATCCAGCCATTTGTCGAGTACATAGAGCGATTTGCCGCTGTTCACATATATCAAACTGTCGCATTCTTTCATGAAATAGATAAACGTACCGACCGATTCCTGATTGGCAATCCATGTGGTTCGATAACCCGCCTGCTTCATCAAGCTCACAAACGACCGTTCGCTATAGGCACGGTCGGGGTTTTGCGGGTTGGCACGCGTGAGGATATAAGGTACGGAAAGATGGGTCACACCATATTGAGCGGCAATATGGGGCAGCGAAACCGCATTCTTTTCCTGACACAAGAACGGAGTTGTGGCCCGCTCATAGCCATTGATTTGCATATTTTTGGCCCGCAACGATTCGCCCAAGACAAAGACCACCGTGAGCGAATCGCTGGCACATGCCGTCTTACCGCCAAAGACGGGTCGCACATCTTCTATCTCCCGGCGGTTCTCCCAATAGTCTTTCCAGGCATAAAAAACATTATAGGGTATGCGTTGTTGCACAGGATTGGAAAGCATCCACACCCTGTCAAAAACTGTAATGAGGGCAACCGACATCATCAGGTGTAGCCAGGCGTGCGACAAATGCACACGTCGCAGCCTGTAGACAACGGCAATGAGCGACGCCGGCAAGGCTGTCAGCATACAGACAATGAGCATAGGAGACACCACATCCATAGAGGTTCGGGCGTCGTTGACCAGTGCCAAGTCGATGGCCATAGGCGTCAGTGACACCCGGGCTGTATATCTGAAATAAGCCAAGATGCTGCTAATGACCGTAAGAAGAGGAAAACAAACGGCAAAGATGTATTTGTTGACAGATAAAAGCCACAACAAACCGAAAGTGGCCACAACCACTACCCACCATTGTAACGACAGAATAATCAAGTCTTTTATATCGTCGAAGGGCGTGCCATAGAAGTCGGAGAAGGTGAAAAAGGCACCATACAGCACGCTGATGAGTGCCACGAAGGCGATATAGCCCACGTTGTTTTTGACGATTGTAGGGAGTTTGAACTGAAAAGCCTTTCGCATTGTCTGTCAAGTATAAGCAATCAACAAGTCTACTGATGGTGGAGCAGACCCGGATAACATTGCCGGTTAAATCAATTCAAAGGTAATATATTTTTCTTTTTCAACCAAAAAAGCCCATCGTCTGATAACAGTTGTCTCATGAGGAGACCTTCTCCTGTCTGCCAAAACCATTGGTCTTGAGGGCATAAGACAAGGAAAAGGATTATAGGCCAGGTGGGAGGACCGGGAAATCTCGCCACAGGTGCTGCCCTATACGCTCCCATCTTCTCCTTGCCGCATAGAGACTGATGAGGCAATGGTAAAGAACGGAAAAGGATTTACCTCTCTTGATGTTTGTTTATGCCGGTTTCTTCCGGTTTTTTGGCCTCTCTGTATTCTGCAGGTGTCATGCCATATCTTTGCGAGAATAGTCGGTAGAGCGTGGCAGTGGTCATCCCGCATTGTTCGGCAATCCATTCTATGGTATAGTTGGGGTATTCTTGGAGAAGTTCTATGGCATGTTCCAGTCGCAACGTGTTGATACTTTGTGAGTAAGACATACCGGCATACTTGGTGAAAAGCGGTGAGAAACGATTCTTGGGGATGCGGAATTTTTGCAGAAGCGTTTCTCTATTGAGATTGGGGTCGAGGTATAACTTATGTTCAATCAGCTCGTTCCAAACATTGTCGAAGAGTTCCCGGTCGGCATCCGGCTCGTCAGTGTTGGCTGTTGCGATGCCTTCCTCTGTTCTTCTCTCTTTCTTTTTCTGTAGCGACTCATCCAACAAAGCGGCCATTTTTTTGTTTTTCCGCTTCATCTTTCTGTTGTATTTCAATGCCCTATAGTATAGAATGATGAGCGAAGAAACCACAATGAGGGTAATGGCGATGAAGAAGATGAGCCGTTCGGTGGCTATCTGGTATTTTAATTCCAATTCTATGTCCTTGAGTTCGTACACCGATGTGAGTTCTTCTATGCTTCCTTTTTCGCCCTCATGGATAATCTCTCGTTTGATGGCCGATAGCTTTTCATAGCTTTCGGCCGCCTTTTGGAAGTTGCCTTTACCCATGAATCCATCGGCAAGAAGGCGATAGATAAAGGTGGTTTGTACGCTTCCTGTTACGCCGAGGCGGTAGAGATAATCTATTCTTTGTTGTGAAAAATTGATTATATCGTCGTATCGGGCCGTCGCTTTAAGGTAAGGTTCGATACATTTATAATTATATTGATAAGCATTACCCGTATTTTTGAATTTCTCGTAAAGCATTTTGGCTTCTTCCTCTTTCCCCATTCGATGAGCCAGCACCGTTTCGTGGGCATAGATATCTTTTAGGCGTTGGTCGGTGAGCAACTGTTTGTCGGTGGTTGTTTTCAAAAATGTTTTGAGTTGTGCCAATGCCTCTTGTTGTTCTTCGTTTTTTTCATCATCCTGTAAAAATTCGATGATGGTCATCTGATATTCAAAGAGTCGTTGCTCTCGGTTTGCCGTTTTGTTTTTTTGCAATATGTCTATGCCCTTTTTCATCAGCCTATAGCCCTTGGTGGTATGGCCTTGTTGGTGTGTCGCAATACCCAGATTGAATATCGCCATGGCTGTGTTTTCCACGTCGTTTGTTTGTGTGGCGAGTTGAAGGAGCTCTTGGCAGAAGAACTTCATGCTGCTTATATCGTTGATGTTGTAGTAACAGGGAATAACCCTTACTATCAGATTCTTCTGCCAATCTATGCTATCTCTTATTCTTTCATCATAGAGTGCACGTTTGTAGAAATTGAGTGCCATATAGTAATAGCTGCGATTAAAGTGTACATCGCCTTCAATGAGATTGATTTCGTATAAAGGTGTCTTTTTCTCTTTTTTCAGCTCGTGTATCAGTTGTTTTGTCCGCTCAATATCAGTGAGTGCATATTTATAAATGTCATTGATAATGATACGTTGTTTTTCTTCTGCCATGGCGGCACAAGAGCAAGTGAAATATGAAAGAAAAGACAATGTTATCCTAATCATCTAATTACTGTTATGGCATTTTATAATTAATGTGTTCCTATTGCAAATATACTATTTTTATCGCTGTTTTTAAAATAAAAATCCACGTTTTTGACTAAACTTAGTCAAAAGAACGTGGACTTAATTAATTACCATTCCATGAAGAATGGTGAAGATTTAGAAGAAGCCACTGCTCCTTCTTCATCTTCCTCCTTACCTGAAACAATCTTTTCATCGGTTCCATCACTATGTATTGTTCCATTGATATTGTTGTAATTACTATTTTGGAGTAGGTGTTCCATGTGGCAATACACTATTTGTACCACAGGCTTTTTATATATTTTCTTCATTGTCGGTGTCTTTATTAAAGGATGCGAGGAGATTTCTGCATCATGCTGGTGCTGATTGAACATTATTCTCGTCATACCTGTTTCTTTTTAAAATTTATGTTTTATCCAATTCAATTGCAACTTTGGTTATTTAATCATCACTTTCTTTCCATCGATGATATAAGTTCCGGCAGGTAAATTGTCACCTTTTGACCATTTGGGGTTTACCAATTCTCCTCTCAGGTTGAACACTTCGGTGTGGTTGCCTTTGTGAATGTGGACTTCGGCTTTGATGCCTGTGGTTTCCATATCAAGCACTCCGAGTTTGGCATTCGGCACCACTTCATTATCCTTAATGATTTGCCAATAACATCTGTATGCACCCACGGTTCTTTGCTTGCCCTTTTTGAGCTGCTTGTAAAACCTCATATCACCCTTGTTGTTGTAAAACAAGAACTCGCCAGGTTGTAAATTCCGACCTTCTTGTGTATAAGTTCCTAACATCTTAATTTGTGTAAACGCAGCCGAAGTATCCTCTCTTTGGTTGGATATATCTATTGTTTTTGAAAGTTCGCTGTCCGGTTTCGTCGTCAGATTGGCGGGGTGGTCAACAATAAAGGCTGAGCCTTGGTTCTTGGGATCTACCTTTAAGAGATAGGGAGTGTTGGCTTTGAGCAATTCCGAGTCAACAAGCGTAAAGTCGATATGATATAAATGCTCTCCCGAAGCATCTGTTCCTTTGTATTGGGCAGAGGTCATTTCAGCCAGCAATGCCTGGTCTCCAAAGACTGCCTTGTAGTCGATGTCGGTGGGATAACACACCGTTATCCATTGTGGTTCGTAGGGACGTATGGCGTCGGGACGTGAATTCCATTCGTAACGGTTGCCA
>JALEWR010000001.1 GCA_022783515.1 Prevotella sp. | reverse complement strand
ATAATGATGGTATTGGCATTGCTCACGTCAATACCATTCTCGATGATGGAGGTAGAAATCAACACATCGTAATCGTGATTCATAAATCCGATGAGGATATTCTCCAAATCTTCGGGTTTCATCTGCCCATGCCCGATGGCTATTCTGCAGTCGGGTACATGCTTCTCGATGAGACGGGCTATTTCGGGAAGATTGGAAATGCGGTCATTCACCACATAAGCCTGTCCGTTACGGCTCATCTCAAAGTTGATAGCATCAGCTATGAGCTCAGCTCCATAACAACCTATCTCTGTCTGAACAGGGTGGCGATTGGGCGGCGGAGTGCGTATAATACTCATATCTCTTGCTCCCATGAGCGAGAACTGGAGGGTTCGCGGGATGGGCGTAGCCGACATGGTGAGGGTGTCTACATTGGTTTTCATCGTGCGGAGTTTCTCCTTTGTCGATACACCAAACTTCTGTTCTTCGTCGATAATGAGCAATCCGAGGTCGTGCCACTTCACCGACTTACTGATGAGCTTATGCGTTCCTACCAATATATCTATTTTTCCTGCCTCCAAATCTGCCAAAATCTGCTTGGTTTGTTTAGCCGAACGAGCTCGAGAAAGATAATCCACCCGCACGGGCAAGTCCTTCAACCGCTTACTGAAAGTTTTGAAATGCTGAAAAGCAAGCACCGTGGTGGGAACCATCACCGCCACCTGTTTGGAGTCGCATGCCGCCTTGAAAGCCGCCCGAATAGCCACTTCGGTTTTTCCAAAGCCCACATCTCCACAGACCAAGCGATCCATAGGGCGAGCCTTTTCCATGTCCGCCTTCACTTCATTGGTGGCTTTCAATTGGTCGGGCGTATCTTCATAGAGGAAGCTTGCCTCTAATTCGTGTTGCATAAAAGTGTCGTGACTAAAGGCAAAACCCTTCTCGGTGCGACGCTTGGCGTAGAGCTTAATCAGGTCGCGGGCAATGTCTTTGATGCGTGTCTTGGTTCTTTCCTTCAACCGCTCCCATGCTCCTGTGCCTAAGGTGCTAAGGCGTGGCGGCTCGGCAGCATTGCCCTTGCGATACTTGGAAATTTTATAGAGCGAATGAATAGACACATCCACCTTGTCATTATGCTGATAAATAATGCGTATCATCTCTTGATACGAGTTGCCGGTAGGCACTCGCACCAATCCGCCAAACTTGCCAATACCAAAGTCGACATGTACAATGAAGTCGCCGGGTTCCATCTCTTGCAACTCTTTCATCGTGAGTGCCATCTTGCCCGAGCGAGCCTTGTCCGACTTCAAATTATACTTATGGAATCGGTCGAATATCTGATGGTCGGTGAAACAGCATATTTTCAAATCGTGGTCGATAAAACCTGCGTGGAGAGTGGCCAATGACGAGTTTCCTCCATCTTCTCCCAAGGCAAAGGGAACTTCATCCTCTGCTGGCACTTTCTTGTCTGCCCCATTGCTGTTTTTCTTTGTTTCGTTCCATCCCTGCAAAGGAAGAGGAGAATCACCCGAATAAGATGCAGTGCCATTTTCTTCTCCTCTCTTCGGGAAGGATTGGGAGAGACTTTCGGACAAGCCACCTTCGGGTGAGGTCTTCACCGCCTTCAATATCTCCACCAATCGCTCTATCTGCTTCCGACTATCTGCCAATACATAGAGTTGATAGCCTTGCAGATGATAATCTTCAAGCGTTTGGTAGAGCAAATCGAAGTTTTTGTGGAATAAAGGTTGCTGACTGATATTGAAAGAGAGCGTTGCCTGTGGTGTCACGGCCGGCTGTGTGCCAAACAACACACGCTTAAACGCAGCAAGATCTTTGGTAAAGAGTGTGGGCGAAACAAGTTGATTCTCTTTCTGCATCTCTCGTATGATGAGCTGTTGTTCCACCTCTGTCGCCCCTTCGAGTTTCTCTGTCATGGCTTGCGACGAGAAACCTTCGCGATAAATACGCTCGACAGTGTCGTGAATATAGGTAAAATCACGCATCACCACCACGGAGTCGGCAGGCAAGAAACTGAAAAACGAGACTTTTTCAGTAGCCAAAGTGGATAATTCGGGTACTATCTCTACCGCAGTCTTCTTGTCTTTAGAGAGCTGATCTTCCACATCAAAGGTACGGATTGTTTCGAGTTCGTCGCCGAAGAAATCGAGTCGGAAAGGATACTCGCAGCTATATGAATAAACATCGAGAATACTGCCACGCGTAGCAAACTGTCCGGGTTCGTATACATAATCGACCTCTTGAAAGCCCAACTCACGCAAGTTTTTCACCAAATCGCTCAATTCGCCACGCTGCCCCACACGCAACGACAAGGTACGTTCATCCAGTCGCTTCTTGGAAACCACCAATTCGCTCACCGCTTCAGGATGGGTCACGACATAAGCAGACCGGCCCGCCCCTATGCTGCTCAACACCTCTGTGCGTAAAATCTCGTTAGCAGCATCGCGTTGTCCATATTTCACGGCACGCCGATACGACGAAGGAAAGAAAAGAACCTTGTCTTGACCCAACACTTTCAACAGGTCGTGATAAAAATAACCGGCCTCGTCGGCATCTTGAAGAATAAAAACAAAAGTTTGAGAACTATGTTCTGTCAACGACGCAAAGAACATGGGAGTGGCTGATGCCATCAACCCCTGCAAAAAAATGGAATGGATTGACTTATCATTCAATAAGTTTGCCATTCCTTTTGCTTGTGCCGACCGGCCATAAAGGTGCTGTATCTGATTAATCATCGTCAAATTATTTACACGCCTTCAGCAGTAGAAGGCAAGGCAGGATACTTGCGTAGCCAACCATCCAAACGTAATCGCATCACGCCAAAGAAAGCTTCGCCAAAGATACCTCCACTCATCTTGCTCACGCCTTCACGACGATTGACAAAGATAACAGGTACTTCCTTAATCTTAAATCCTATTTTATAAGCGGTGTATTTCATCTCGATTTGAAAGCCATAGCCCTTGAAACGAACCTCATCCAACGGGATAGTCTGCAAAACACGACGCTTATAACACTTAAATCCGGCAGTGGTATCGTGTACCTTAAAACCTGTTACGAAGCGTACATACTTAGAAGCGAAGTAGCTCATGAGTACTCTGCCGATGGGCCAGTTTACCACATTCACCCCACTTACATAGCGTGAGCCGATAGACAGGTCGTACCCCTCGTCGTGGCAAGCGGCATAAAGGCGGGGCAAATCATTGGGATCATGACTAAAGTCGGCGTCCATCTCAAAGATATACTCGTAGTTTCGCTCCAACGCCCACTTAAAACCTGCAATATAAGCCGTACCCAAACCCAACTTACCTTGACGTTCCAGAATAAACAAACGGTCGGAAAACTCGGTCTCTATCAGTTTTTTTACGATGAGAGCCGTACCATCCGGGCTGCCGTCATCAATGACAAGAAGATGGAAACATTTATCCAAAGCAAAGACTGCACGGATGATTTTCTCGATGTTCTCTTTCTCATTGTAAGTGGGAATGATAACTATACTATCGCTTATATTCATTGTCAAGTTTCTTATATCGTTATTATTGCAAAGGTAATGTTATTTCGGCAATACGCAAAAGCAAAACAGGGTTTATTCGCCCCTATCTGTTCATTCGTCAATCGCTACAACCTACACATCTTTCTAATGGATGATTCTGCTGAAACGACATCTTCTCCAAACTTCTCCTTTCCTTGGGAAACGCAGGTCTCAGTTCGCTGTCCATGCAGCGAAGGAATTGGAAATCCTCAGTAAAGCAAAGCAATGTATCGGGAGAGGCTCCATTCTCATCCTCTATACTCCTCCTCTAATGCAGACATGATTCTATCATAACTCTCACTTTCCATTCGCTTCACATTCTCCATTCCCTGTTCGGTGGGATAGATAGGGGGATGGATGGTGAGGGTGAGAGGCGACCAACGCACCCACTTCATATCGCGAGTGCGGGGCATTACCTTAAATGCTCCGTTGATGGTTAATGGCACAATGGGAAGCTGCAACTCGTCGGCAAGGGCAAAAGCTCCTCGCTTAAACACGCCCATATGCCCTGTATAAGTGCGTGAGCCTTCGGGAAAGACCACCAACGACATACCGCCCGACAGCGTAGTGCGGGCTTTATCATAAGTTTCTTTTACCTTACCCGGACTTCGTTTGTCCACAAAGATATGATGAGCAGCCTCACATGCCATGCCCACAAACGGTATCTGACGAATCTGCCGTTTCATCATCCACTTGAAATTACGTCCCAAATAACCATAGATAAGAAAGATATCGAAGGCCCCTTGATGATTGCTCACAAAGACATACGACTGATTTTTCTCCAGATTTTCCCGTCCTTCTATCCTCACAGGCAACAGAAGCGTGCGTATAATGATTTTTCCCCATAGTTTTCCGGGATAATAACCCCAGAAGTTTCCATTGCCCAACATACAGCCTATGGTTATAATAAGAGCAGTAAGAAGGGTAGTTACCAAGACTATGGGCAAAACTATCAGTACTTGATACATGCGGTATAATAAAGTGGTCATGATGAATAGAATAATAAATAATGAGTTGTTAAACTTAAGACAATAGACATAAAACATTATCGAGAGCGATGAAGCGTCAGCACCACAATCTCCCGAGGCGTACCAAAACGCAGTGGGATGGTACCTCCCAAACCTGCAGTGACATAGAGTTGTGCATCGTTCTCTGCGTACAGTCCTTTATCTTGTGGTTGGGAAAATAAGGTGGGACGCAAGCCCCATAGGTTAATTTGTCCGCCATGTGTATGCCCGCTCAACGTGAGTGGAATTGCACTATGTGGCAAAATATGTGCTTTCCAAGCCGAAGGGTCGTGTTGCAACAACACCTTATATGCCTTCTCGTCCACTCCCTGCAAGGCTTTACCCATGTCTGCCCTACTGGGAAAAGGCTTTGCTCCATCGTTTTCTGTGCCAACCACCACAAGCGAGTCGGTGCCACGACGTATCACTCGATGTTCGTTCATGAGTAATTGCCACCCCATCGACCGCTGTAAAGCCATCAACTGCCGCTCGTTGGCAGACATAATAGCCGAATCGGGAGCAATGTATAAGCTGTAATCGTGATTGCCAAAGACAGAAAAGACACCATCAGGAGCTTGCAAACACCGCAAGACAGGCAGGGTGGGAACAATTTCTGATGGCTCAACATTTTGCAAATCGCCCGTAAATAGGATGACATCTCCTTTTTGTGCCAACACCGAATCGACGATTTGTTCCAACAAAGGCATTCGACTACCTCGATAAGTCCCCACATGAAGGTCAGAAATATGTACCATACGATAACCATCGAAGGCTGGAGGCAGGTCTTTGGAGTAGATATCCACATGCTTCACTTCCAATTGTCGGAAGCCCACAAAACAACCATAGAGGGTGATATAGCCTATGAAGACAGCCCCTAAAATGCCTATTCCACTGCCCCAATTGCGTCGCCAAGCAAGGCGTTTCTTCAACCATTGTCCCACGAAATGGCAAAGGGCAAAGCATGTTTTGGGTAGGATAAAGATGCCCAAGAGAAACAAAAAGAGATAAAGCGACGTATAATCGTCGGGCATAAAATTGGGTTCTGCCATCTCCTTCAGAGTAAAACCGCTAAGAAAAAACGTAGACAGCCACAACGACCAACGCTTTAGTCGTCGGTTACTTTGAGCATGCCGCAGAAAGTGATGATCCAGATAATAATCTGTAAGCACCATCACCCATATAAGATATATACCTATTCTATCTATCATGATAAGCTTGTCAAGTTGCCAATTGCAGCTGTCAATCAATAACTTGCCCTTATTTCGGTTTTCAAAAAACAGTTTTCAATCGACTATCTAAATAAAAGTTGCCGGCCTCTATAATTTGTATCAAACACGCCTTCGTGCCATAAGGGATGACCATTGCATAGTGTCGACTTGACTTTCCAATGAAAACTGCGACCTGTCATCGGACTCCAGCCACATTTACTTTGTATATCTTCCTCCACAAGAGTCCACCTATTGTCGGGTTGTACGATGGCAATATCTGCCCAATAGCCTTCTCTTAAGAAACCACGGTCGCGAACCGAAAAACGTTGGGCAGGATGATGACACATCAAATCTACCACTCGCTCAACAGATAAAATGCCTTCATCGACCAAATCGAGCATCGCGGGCAAAGAGAATTGTATCATCGGCATACCCGATGCAGCCTTTGCACAACCGCCTTCCTTATCTTCCCGTCGGTGAGGAGCATGGTCGGTGGCAACCAAGAAGATACGTCCATCGGTCAGAGCCTTACGCAATGCATCGCGATCGGCAGCAGTCTTAACCGAAGGATTGCACTTTATCTTTGTGCCAAGCGTATGGTAATCGGCATCGGTAAAGGTGAGATGGGCTATCACGGCTTCGGCTGTTATATGGTCGTCATTGCCAAAGAGTTGCAACTCGCGTGCCGTTGTGAGGTGAGCCACATGCAGTTGGGTACCATATTTCTGTGCCAGCGACACCGCCAAAGCTGTAGACTGATAACAGGCCTCTTCACTTCTTATCTCCGCATGATGCACAATGTCGGGGTCTTCTCCATAACGTTCTTTTGCCAAAACCATATTCCGGTTAATCATGGCAGTATCTTCGCAGTGGGTCATCACCGGCAACGGAGCTGTTTGAAAGATATTTTCCAACAATTCCAAGCGGTCTACCAGCATATTACCTGTACTAGCTCCCATAAACAACTTGATGCCCGGCACTCGTTCTTTATCCAATTTGGGAAAGAGTGTAGCATTCTTATTGGTTGCACCAAAAAAGAAAGTGTAGTTCACCGAACTATTTTTCGCTGCCAACAACCACTTTTCCTGCAAGGCTTCGAGGGTGGTGGTCTGTGGCGATGTGTTGGGCATTTCAAAATAAGAGGTTACACCTCCGTATGCCGCAGCCCTGCTCTCGCTCGCTATATCGCCCTTGCCGGTGAGTCCGGGTTCACGAAAATGCACATGCACATCTATCACTCCGGGCATAACAAAACACCCCGATGCATCTATATGTCGTTGATAGATGCCTCGGGGTGCTGTTGTTCCTTCGTATATTTTTTCAATGCGACCGTCCTCAATCACGATAGACCCTTCGAAAGTTCGCCCCTCGTTGACAAGTCGACCGCCACTAATCAATGTCTTCATCTTATTTTGCAGGTTTAGCCAAGTCGTTGGGTGTGGGCGACGGAACAATGGAAGCAGCTCCAGACGATGCTTCACCCTCCGTACCAAGGGCAGAAGCGGGCATTGCCACGTCTTTCATACCGGTCATAATTTGCTGATTCTCCTGTGCCTTCTTGTAATAGTCTTTCACATAGCTGTCATTCTTGAACTTCACCGTTGCCTTACTCATAATGTCTTCAATCCATGGAGTGAGTTCGGGAAAAGGATGACCGATTGTTACCATAAAGAATACGCCAGGGCCCAGAACGTTATCAAAATTCTCACAAACAAAGTTGGTAAGGAGGCGGTCTTCCTGGTTAGACAGTCGCAAAGCCTCAGCATTGAGTCGTGCCACCACCGCTTCCATATTACTACCATTCATGATAGCTTGGTCGTGTTTGTGTACCAATTCGCGTTCTTGACTCTTGATTTGGTTATACTTGTTGAAAAACTTAAACAGCTTATCGTTCAGCGGTGTACCCGATACCGTTTGTTCGGTATCGTCTAATTTCACCAATATTCGCCCACTCTCCAACACCAATGGCAATACACTTTCATCTTCCATAAAGAGATTAGCCATAATAATAGAATCGAGAACCCCTTCAAAATTAAACTTGCCATGTATCACATCGCAAGAGTCGAGCTTCTTAAACTCATTGTCGTGCAACACCTTTAGGTAGAGTTTTCTACCATCCAGTGTAGAAATATTAGAGGTTCCTTCTATGTTATAAGTACTAGAACAAGATGTCAGTACCAGCATCGAGAGAATTGCGAATAATATTTTATCCATGTTAAGGGCATTGTTTTCGTATAAGACAAAGATAAAGAGTATTACACTCTCAACGAATTTTTTTTATGCTATTTAATTCAAAGGGTGTATCTTTTAGTATTTTTTTTCACTATCCAGCATCAAACTATCGAGTGAGTGGGGATGCCAGAGGGCTTTTGACAAGGTATTTTTCTGTCTGCAGGGGTTATCCTTGCCAACTTTTGGCAACCCAGAACAATCTATACACCCTTCTCCTCTTTCTTCAATTCCGCATCAATGCGGTGCGTGGTGTACAATTCCAAGATAGCCGCCAACAAAAGCAAAGCCACCCACTTGTTGTAAACATACTGGTAATAAGTGATATAGCTACTGAAGAGGTCTTTTAAAAAACCATACGCGGTATCAGCCATTAAGACGGCTGCAATGATAAAAGAGAGGTTCGCCAATGCCTGAATATTCTTCAAACGACGAATAACAAAGTTACGTCCTTCGTATATTTGCATCGATTGCATCACCGTAAAAAGTACTGCACCCAACAAGAACGACCAGCACACCACCTTTTGCTGCCACATAAAGACAAAACAGCCTGCACTCAACACCATGAGAGCACCACCGAGAAGAAAAGTAAGACTTTGCAGTTGATTAAGTTTTTTCATTTTTCCTTTGTTTCTTATTGACTAATCAAAATTGTGGTTCTATATCAAAAAGGATTAGACACTTGTCCGCTGATGGCGGCCGACTGTTCCATCTCACTTTCGTCATCGCTTAACACAAAGATGTCCTCATCGTCGGTTTTCATAAAGTAACGTTCACGAGCAATACGCTCGATGGTCTTTGGGTCGCGTTTCAAATCACGCAAATATTTACTATCATGCTCATTACGAGCTTTATACTTGTCTATCTGCTCTTGCAATTCGCTCGTGCGAAGGCCATATTCAAAACGCTTGCGGAGATTGCTTTCCCCCACAAATCCTATGTTAATGACACTTAACACAATAACAATCAAATAACGATTCTGGTAAAAAAAATATTTAATTATGTCCCAACGAACTTTCATATACTGCTTTATTGAAATATCAACACGACTTGAATGACATGCAAACTTACATATTTTTTCGCTAATACTTAGGTCTTTCGGTTGATAATTATAAAGAATACTTACTTTTAAGTCTACCACTCACCTTTATCTCTGCCGCTTTTTGCTCGTTGAGATGACATCTCTGCACCAACAATTCAATCTAAATTACTCAGTAATTCAGTCTATTTTCATGGGCAATTCAGTCTCAACCAATAAGCAATTCAGCCTATATTGCAACACTAAAGACAAGCCATCGGATGATAGAAGTGAAGAATACGACATGAAGCAGTTATCAAACATGCTGTTGCAACACCATACCCGCCAATGAAGTTATACGCAAACTCGATATATATCAGCAACGACACACACAATTAGTCACAATTTTAAGAGCAACTACACACACCACTTTTCACAGCATCTTTTATATCATCACCTCATAAAAATATTCTTAAGCATGTAGTGAAAGGTTGTGTGTGTAGTTGCTCTTAAAATTTGAACTTATGTGTCGAATGTACAGAGCGTGAACTCATTCATTTAAGAAAGAAGGCTAAAAAAGACATCAGAAATCAACCATCCAACAAATCTCGTACATGAGAAGCGGTTGTGGCCGATTGGATGATGCGGTTATATTCGTCCACACTTACCTTTCTGCCTCGCAAGCTGCGTACTACGGGAAAGTCGCGAAAATAATCGTCAAAGGTGCGAAGCCAAAAAAAGGTTTTGACTTCACGAATGGTGACCAGCTGTTTTTCAAACATCAGGGCGTAGCCAGGATTAATCGCGGAGAGCATTCGCTCGCCTGTCTGCAATTCCAAAGCCAAGATTAAGCGTTCTTGAAGCGGCCGGTCAGTTGCGGGTTCACCCACTTCCGACTGTTTGGCACTGATGTTGATTTCCCAACCATACTTAGTGTTGAGTTCTTGCATTATGCTGCGGAATATCTGCCCGTGTGCCGATGTATCCTTCCAACCTTTATAAGCAATGACATAATGTATCATCTCGTGCAACAAGGTGTTTTGATATTCCCGTTCGGAGAGATCGTAATAATTGCTCAAACGGAGGGTATAGCTCTCGTTTTTCATACCTTTCCACGTTCTCACTCGTTTATAAGAAAGTGTTCCCAAGCGAGTACGCGATTGCGAAAGTTGCAATGCGGGCTGAGGCAATGCACCTTGGAAATAGGTTTGATTAAAGGTATCAAACCATTGTTTCATCCACTCCACGGTTATCTTCATATTCTATTCTTCTTCGTGTTGAGAACCAACAAGACTTCTCTTTCTATTATCATACCACTCCTCACTTGCTTCTTGCCTTCTTGAGAATTGAAGGCCGCTATTCGTTGTTACTGCTGCAAGGAAGGCATTGCAACCAAGGGGGAGGTCTTTGTCCCTATCTTACCTTCGCAACCACATACTCGCTCACCGTTCCTATTCTGAACTTACCGCCCCAAATACCCATTCCGCTCGAGACATAATAATGGGTTTTTCCTCTTTGAGATGAGCCATAAGCATTCTCATACATATTATCAACAATTAAAGAGATGGGCCACACCTGTCCTTGATGCGTATGCCCACTGAATTGGAAGTCGACACCTGCCTGCTCGGCTTCTTCCAAATGGTAAGGCTGATGGTCGAGCAAAATGGTATATTTGTTAGTATCCACTTCTTGCATCATCCTCGCCAGCTGCTTGCGACCTTTGTTCATGCGATCGTCGCGTCCCACGATGTTGATACCTTTTATCGTATCCACCTCATCTCTCAACAAGCGAATGCCTGCCGCATGGAAAAAACTCTTTGCAGAATTGTCGCCACTTATATATTCGTGATTTCCCAAACAAGCATACACAGGGGCGTTAAGCCGACGCATCTCTGCTGCCATATCCTCATGTAGAAGCGGTTTGACGCTGATGTCGATGATATCGCCTGCTATCAATATTGCGTCTGCTTGTTCGGCATTCACCATGTCTACCCATCGTGCCAATTCCTTTCGGCCGTTGTGATAGCCCAAATGCAAGTCGCTCATCAATACCAGCTTGAGGGGTTGATCCAACTTTTTCTCTGTGGTCAACGTCAACTCTTGACGCACCTTATTCTTATACCTAAGGTGAGCATAAACAAAAAGCATGGTGATAAAGGCCAAAACCGAAAGCGTACCCACCCCACTATTAACCATAAACGAGGAAGGAACAAGTTTCAACCATCTACCTACATCCAATACGAGGAAGACCATGACCAAATAAAGAAGGATGATGAGCCATGACGTACTCACATTGTAAGCCCACGAAAAAAGCGTCAGGTTGTTTTCGTTACGCAAATATATAAACAAACCGAAAGCTGCTATCAAACCAACCGACAGCCCTCCTATCAAACAACTCTTCCATACCAAGGCGATGGGTAACATTGCCCATAGTCGCCAAAAAACATAGGCACTACCCAACAAAGGCAATACCAAGAAAACATACATCCATAAATTCATCGTCCACAAAATTACGACAAATAAAAAATGAGGCAAAAACATTCATCACAAAAAAGGTAAAAGGGAGTGTGAGTTTTTGAGTTGATGGGAAAAGTAGTGTATATCGCTGTTAAAAGACAGGCAGTCGTTGCCAAACAATAAACTTCCGCCTTCATCTCGCCTTTCTCAAACAAAAAGTGTAACTTCGCACTATAAAATTTCAAATGATATGGCAACAAAAGTAAGAATAACAACAAGTGAGGGCAATATCCTCGTGCGTCTTTACGACGAAACACCTTTGCATAAGGCTAACTTTCTGAAGCTCGTTAAGGAGCAGTTTTACGACGGAACAATCTTTCACCGCGTCATCAAAGACTTCATGATACAAGGTGGCGATCCCGAAAGTAAGGCTGCACCACAAGGCAAACGCCTCGGTACGGGCGGACCCGGTTATACGGTCAAGGCAGAATTTGTTTATCCCCAACTATTCCACAAACGTGGGGCATTGAGTGCAGCACGCTTGGGCGACGAGATGAACCCGGAAAGAGAAAGTAGCGGAAGTCAGTTTTATATTGTATGGGGCAAGGTGTATAAACCTGCCGAACTGCAACAGATGGAACGACAGATGGAGATGCAGCAACAACAAGAGATTTTCAACCAACTGCGAAAGGAGCATCACCAAGAGATAATGGACTTGCGACGCAACCGCGACCAAGCCGGTTTGCAAACCTTACAAGACCGACTCGTGGCTGAAACACAGGCTCAAAGCAAAGCTCTTGGCACTCCTCGTTTCACACCGGAACAAACAGAGGCTTACACCACATTAGGCGGAACACCATTCTTAGACAACCAATACACAGTGTTTGGCGAAGTGGAAGAAGGTTTGGATGTGGTAGAAAAGATACAAAATGCCGTCACTTCATCTTCCGACCGACCACTTACCGATGTGAGTATGAGCATTGAAGTGGTGGAAAAAGAGTAAATATCAACCTCTGTTATGCTTTGCTAAAACTTAAGCCGAACAGGTGAAATGATAAGCCCCGGTATGCACATGCTTGCATACCGGGGCTTGGAAATAAATGCGGGGGAGAGTGGGATATGCTCTCCCCACTAAATGTTACATTATGGGAAGAGCTTGGCCAAGGCCTCAGCCAATGCTTCACCACGCAAATTGTTACCAATAATCTTACCATCGGGACCAATAAGGAGCGTGCAAGGTATACCGTCTACGCCGTAGAGATTGGAAGCTTCACAGTTCCAACCCTTCAAATCGGATAGCTGATGCCAAGGCAAACCCATTTGTTTGATGGCCCTCAGCCAGCTCTCACGATGGTTATCAAGTGACACGCCTACCACATCGAAGCCTCGGTCGTGATACTTGGCATAAAGTTCCTTCACGTTGGGCATCTCGGCACGGCACGGACCACACCAGCTGGCCCAAAAATCGAGTAACACATAACGTCCCTCACCAATATAATCAGACAGACGGTGCATGGTACCCGTCGTGTCGGGCATGGCAAAGTCGGTGTACGCACGACCAACCTCACGCAACGAAGCAGCCATGAGTGTCGACAGTGGTCGAGCCGCCAATGGGTCATTGCTGAATTCCTTGGTCATACGAGCGTAAAGTTGTTTCAACTCGTCCTTGGTAAAGTAGGTATACGACTGGGCAAAGAAGTATGCTCCCACCACATTGTCGCAGTGAGCAAGGGCGAAGTTTTTGAGCAAGGAACGTTGCCGTTCCTGCACCTCGTTGAGTTCACGTTCCAGCTCTGCCCTGCGTTCAGGCGTGATAGTGGCCTGACTATACTCGGTGTATTTCAAGTTCAATTCCTTATGTCCGGGAATCTTAGCTTGTGCAAATTCCTCATTGTATAATCCAAAGAGCGACTGACGGGTACCACCGCTCACCACAAGACTGCCGTCGGCTGAGAGACTAACCGTGGCCGGTTTGTCGTCGCCCAGCACCACATTGGCTTGCAAGGGCAGTCTGGGATCGGCGGCATAAAGGGTACACAAGCGAGGCGCCTCAAGGGTGCCTCTCAGCACAAACTTTCCGCCTTTCACC
The DNA here is from genome assembly GCA_022783515.1 of Prevotella sp. Classification (GTDB taxonomy): domain Bacteria; phylum Bacteroidota; class Bacteroidia; order Bacteroidales; family Bacteroidaceae; genus Prevotella. The sequence goes on along the minus strand of JALEWR010000001.1, from coordinate 14,054 downwards.
ACCACCGAGTCCATCGCATTGTTCTTATCCAGCGAAAGTGGACGCAAAAGGAATTTCTTTCCATTATATTTGTCGAGTCCAACTCCGCTGACCACATAGTCAACCGATGTCGCCGACAGGCTGAGGGTCATGCAGAGCATGAGCAACAGCCAAGAGATACGTTTGTTCATTTTTATCGTTTTTTTTTAAAAAAAAGGAAGAATGTTATTATTCGTCCAACACGGGCATAGCGGCAGCCTTTGACATATCGCCCACCTTGGGGTTGATATATCCCAACGACTTGAGTTTGCCACTACCGGTAATGGTGAACTGTGCATTACCGCTGGGTTCACCACCCACCATATTATAGAAGTAGAGCTTGTAGGTGCCACCACTCTGCGTACCCACCACCAAGTAATCGAAAGCAGCACTACCGGCAAAATAACGATTGCTCAAGAAGGTGATTGTTTCGCCTGCGGGAAGACCGGGGAAGGTAAGTTCTTTCTCCACACCCACTGTTGCGAGATTATAACTATACACCTTGCCTGCATCAAGTGCATAGGCAATGGTTGCCTGCTGTCCATTGAAGGCACGAAGTGAAGCCTTGGCAAAGTGTGACTCCGGGTCGATGGTACGCACATTAGTCACGTCAGCATAAGCGAGACTCGGCGTAATTTGGTAGAGGTACTTTTTGGTGGCATCCGTTCTATCTGCAAAGACAAAATACATCAAGTCACCGCCAGCAGTAGAGAGTCCGCAGTCCAAACAGTCGTAGTTAAGCGTTCCCAATTGAATACCATCTTGATTCACCGGCTTCAGATTACCATTGTAGTCGAGCATCTCCAAACGACGTGTTTGCTCCGACCAATAGACAATAGAATAGTAATTAGTGTTACCTGTACCACCAACGACATGTGTGCTACCTCCTGTGCCTGCCACCGGACCGAAGATACCTGTAGAATTCTGCGAAGCAGTGTAGGTTGTATAGACACCATTGTTAGTGAGGAAATAGGCAGTGAAATAGCCACGCACCGTGCGATAAGGTATTTCACCCGCCACAGGAGCATAATGATTGTTGGTGGCATCCATCACCGTAGTGCAGTCGAGTGCACGAATCCAGCGAACCTCATTATTCTCGGTGGTGATACACAGGAGGTTTCCACCACTGAGTCCGCCTGTTACAGGATCGGCGAAAGCCAATTGATGGTTAACATCCATCCAGCGAGGTTTGCCCGGTATGGCCTGCCCCTGGAAAGTCTTTATAACATCGCTGGTGAGTTTTTGTGAAACGGTGTTGTAAAGGTCTACATCGGTATTTCCCTCTGCGTTTTCTTTTAATACATAGAAGCCTAACGACAGTGCCGAGGAGGCATTCACCTGGGTGGTCATTTGTTCACTCAAGCCTGTAGACTTCGACTTCACAGTAAGAATAAGGGTGTACTGTCCATCGGTGACAGCTACCGGCCACGAGAGATTCTTGTCATGACTGATGGTGTCTGCCTTGGTGTAGGTGAAAGTACCAGTTGTTGCATCATACTTCGACTTATCGCCATCTGCCGTATTATAATACGACCAAGTATATTCCAGGTCGTCTGCCGCATAGTCAGATTCCACCACGGGACTAATATTGAGTTTATCGCCACTGAACGATACAATGTCGTAGGAGTTTTCCAAACCGCTCAGGTGGATATAGTTCTTACCCTGTACACCGTAGGTAGAATCATCATCGGTGCAGGCACCCAACAGCAAAACGCTGGCGAGTAAGGGCATAAATACTTTTTTCATTTGCTTTACCTTAAATTATACATCATAATATGCCTTTGAAGTCCTTCCCTCTATGAGAGGAAAAGAAAGGAAATATATCAAATTCCTATTGTCACGATGGTACCATCAGCCTCTTGGAGCAGCGACTGTCCGGCTGCCACACGTCTCTGATTTTCTTCGGAGAGAGCTTTCTTAAGCCGACTAATGATATAGGTCACCATACTATAGTTGTTGATGATACTATTGATATAGGCATCGTCCCAATTCTCACCTGTGACATCAATGAAGAACTGATGTTTTACCCTACCCCACTGACCAAAATACCAGTCCATGGCTCCTGCCCAAGCAGCAGGCTTAGAAAGTAGGTTAGTGATGGTAACCAGCTTGTAACGCCGATTTTGAAATCCTTGGGCAAACTCACCATTGTTCTTTACCTCTAATCTGAGGTTATAGACGGAATTATCTAATGAGGCATCTTTCAATACAATCACAGGCACTCTCACTTGTGTCTGACCTGCTTTCACCTCGAGATAAGGCTTCATGCGTTCGTCGGTCATGGCCACATAATGCTTCCCGGCCACAGCGTCGTTGTTGCCGGTAACAATCTGCTGAAGTTCGAAGGAACGATTGTGATTGGCCACAAAGCCCTGAGTAATGAGGTTCACCCACACAGTGTCCTGGGTCTTTCCCTTGCTAAACACAAAAGAATAATTAGCCACACTATCCTTCGCCTGACTATAGTTGAAGTTGAGGTAAGCCTGCGGATCATCGTACACAGGAAGTTTCTCCTCGCAGGAAGCCAGCCCCATGAGCATCAGTACTCCGCTAAAATATGTTATAAATTTCTTCATCATTTAATGCGTATTATGGATTGTTGTTTTCAACTTCATACTCTGTTGTAGGTATAGGCAGCAGATATTCGTTCTCAGTCATTGCAGTAGGACTGAACAACACATCTGTCGTACCCAGACGTTTGTAGACATAGAACATCACACCCTCGCCAAAAAACTCACGACGATACTCATCGATAACATTGGTCTTCACGTCGCCGAGTGAAGAAAAATCGTCAGTGACATTCACATTGTGCGAAGCCATATAGCTTTTCCACAACTGATTGGCCTCATTCAAATCGGTGGTTGTCTCAATAGCTATGAGATAAATCTCCGACAAGCGAATGATGGGCATCACCTGTACTTTAGTGAGCAATGTCGACAAGTCTGAGGAACTGCTGTAAGCGTTGGTGTCGTAGTAATACTTGCGTAACGTGGGATAGCGATTACCCATGGCATCAACCGTATTGCGATTCCATGTATAAAGATATCGGTTGTCGCTGGCCGTATTCACACCCCAGTAGAGCATCCAGTCGAGCGACATTTCCTCTACATAAAGCATAGAGTTGCGGTCTACCTGTACCGAATTGTCACCACCCAAAAGCGAATGGGCATAGTCAGCGAGATTACGATTGCTCAAACCGAAGAGTGTTTCGCCGGGCAGGGTATAATAGCCATTGGGGATATCTATTAGTCCCGAGAGCGACTTGCCGCTATTCTCAATAATATCCTTAGCCAGGCTGTAGGCCTTCGCGGTCTGTCCGGTATAGAGGTAAAAGCGAGCCTTGAGAGCACGCACTGCCTGATAGTTGAGACGAAACTGACGATACAAGAAGTATTCATCTTCTTCCAGGGACTCATTATCCGACTTTGACAAAAGTTGTTCGGCATGATTAAGGTCTTGCTCCAACAACTTGACGTAGTCTTCATAGCTATAGTAAGCAGCAATATCGTTGATACCGGCCTTTAGGGCATAAGGCAAAGACACTTGCTTGACAGCTCCTTGCGGCATCTGACCAAAGAGACGCAGAACATCCATCTGACAGAAAGCACGAAGAGCATAAGCCTCTCCTTCTATCACATTGCGTGCATCGGAGCTCTTGATAACAGAACCATCAGTGGGCATATGCTCAATAATCTTGTTGGCCTGGGCCACCACATTGAACAAGCCACCATAGATAGACTTCAGTGCAGACTCGCTATAGGTGTTGTCATACTGATGGTGCCAAAGATAATACTCCGCAGGAAGACCGGTCTGATTAGGTTCTGCCCACAGACAAGCCAGATTCTCGATATTGGACATGGTAAGACGTTGTCCATAGAGGTTAGCTCCAGACAGCGTGCTATAACAACCCGATAGGGCATCCTTGAAACCCTGATAGCTAGTAAAGAGGTCTTTCTCGCGTTCCTCTGTAAGAGGCTTTACGTCGAGCCAGTCCGAACACGATGAAAGCGTGAACATGCTACCGGCCAACAAAGTCACAGCCATGAAGGTATAGCTTCGTGCCTTGTTCTTCCATACAGCTGCCTTGTTGGACTTATTGAATATATTGTTAGTCATATTATTGAAATCGTAATTAAATTATCTTTTGATATCCTGCCAGTAACAAACCTCTCATTAGAAGGTCATTGTTACGGAGCATTGTATGTTGCGTGCATAAGGATAGTCGAGACCACGTTCTCTCTTCACTGATGACCAATAGAAAAGGTCAGAGGCATTGACACCAAACACCAATGATTCGAGTCCGGTCTTACTTTTCAGCCAAGCGTTGTTCCAACGATATTGCAAGCTCACACTCTGTAGTTCAAACAGCCGGTCATCGAAGACGTAACGCGATGTAGCCTTACGACTATAGGGAGAGAAATTACTGAAGAACGTAACATCTCCAGGCTTCAACCAACGGTCAGACAACACGCGGCTGTCAACGTTATGCTGCCCCACCTCTGAGGTGGTCACCTCAACGCGGTTACGCAGGGTCTGGTTATAAGTCTTACCACCCCAATGATAACCAAATGACACGTTGAAGGTAAAGTTCTTATACATCACCATGGAACGAAGGTTACCACGCCATAGCGGTGTGCTACTGCCCAAGTACACCTTGTCGCTGGCGTTCCACGTCGTGGTCATATTACCATCGCGGTCGTAGAAAATTTCATTACCTGTACTAGGGTCGATTCCTGCCGAACGTACGGCATAGATAGCATTGAGAGGACGGCCTTCGTAGAATAGATTGCTCACCTCCACGTTTTGTGCCAGATACACCTCTGTCTGACGCTTGATGGCTTCCGAGAGTTTGGTTATCTCGTTCTTGTTGTAAACCAGCTGTCCACCCACCATCCAGTTGAACTCACGCTCATAGTCGCGGATGATATAGGCATTCACAGAAGCTTCAAGACCTATATTACGCATCTTACCCACATTGGCGGTATACGATGGGAAACCGGAACTCAAAGGAAGGTCCATGGCAGAAAGCAGGTTGGAAGTATTCTTCACATAGTAGTTGACCTCTGCCGTGATGCGGTTCTTTAACAACCCGGCCTCCATACCAATGTTCATTTCCTTGGTTTTCTGCCAAGTAAGGGCAGCGTTACCCAATCCCATCATCTTAGCAGCAGCCCAACTCAGATAACGACTATCTGAATCGTAACTATAGGTGGTATACACACTTTCTGTGGTGAAGTCCTGTGTTCCTGTCACACCATAGCTAGCCTTAAGACGCAGATTACTGAAAAGTTCCTGATTTTTCATAAAATGCTCGTTATGAATATTCCATCCCATACCGGCACTCCAGAAAGGTGCAAAACGTTTGTCACTTCCAAACTTAGAACTTCCATCCACACGATAGCTCAAGTCAATATAGTAGCGGTTATCGTAGGTATAGGTACCATTACCGGTAAGACCTACGAGGCGTACCGTGTTCTTGCCACCAGAGGGAGAACTGTCGAGCTGGTACTGTGCAGCATTGCCGATAAAGTTGAGATTCGAGTTTGAAAACCCTTCCGCCGAGAAGCTATAGTTTTCAAGCTTTTGCTCAGAGATGCTGTAATCGGCTCCCACATAAACCTGATGTTTCTCGTTAAAGGTCTTTGAATAACTCATGGTCAAATTACCACTAAGTTGTTTGTCCTTTCCCGTACCATAAGTGTACGATCCTTTACGGAGCATACCACTGGCGGTCTGATAAACATCGGCATTGAACGTTGAATGCTCGGCAGGCAAGAATCTGTCGGAGGTGCGACGGGTGTCGGAAACACCGACCTTAGCTCTTAGTCGCAATGCATCGGTAATAGACCATTCTACCGAGAAGTTATTAATAAAGGTGAAATACTCTGACTCATTAACCGTATTGAGTGTGGCATCGTAAAGCGGATTGCCAACACCAGCAGGACTGTGATGAATATCGTCAAATCTCTTGATGATATTTCCATCCTCGTCGTAGGGACTGTCATAGGGTTGCATATTCACATAATCGGAGAATGAACCATACTTACTCTCGCGTGCATTATTGCTTGTTATAGAGGTATAGTTGCGGAAGATAAGGTTCTTGACCGAATACATCAGGGTGATATCACCATTCAATGTGCGACGACTAGAACCTTTCATGGCTCCTTCAATACCATTATAGCCTAGAGAGGCAGCCCAACGGAAAGCCGAGGCACCACCGTCAAGACGCACGTTGTAAGTCTGACCCACACCGGTGCGTACGGGCTTATGCAGCCAATCTATATCAACCCCATTGAGAACCTTCTGCAGACGCTCATTATAATAGCGGTTATAGAGATACTGCAAGGTCTGTCCATTTCCATCATAAAGACCTACTGCTTTTTCAAGTTGCAACTTCTGGGCTGCATTCAGCAGGTCATAGCTCGCCAAATCGGGTAATTCAAAACTTAGACCGGCCTTGGCCGTTACTCGCAGGCGACCCTCCTTGGGTTGTTTGGTCACCACCACAATCACACCGTTGGCACCCCGAGAACCGTAAATGGCAGTAGCAGCCGCATCCTTGAGGATATTGATGCTTTCAATCTGATCATCGTTGTAATCCATGAGTTTGGCTAACGAGATTTCAAAGCCGTCTAATATAACAAGAGGTGTATTCACCGTTTGTGCGGCATTATTGTTGAATTCCTCCACATTCATCGGCAATGTGGACGAGCCGCGGATATTCAGATTGGGCAAAACGTTAGGGTTACTTCCGGCCAAATTGTTGACAGGGAAGTTGAGCGAAGCATCCACGTTCTTGAGCGTCTGCAGCAGGTTAGTGCCACGATACATCTCAAGTTGTTTGCTATCTACGGTCGACACAGCACCTGTATAGCTCTCCTTTGCCTTACGGAAGATGCCGGTCACCACCACCCCGCTAAGTTCCTTGACGTCGCTTTCTAGTTCGATACGCATCTCCTTGGAAATGGACTGGCGTCGGGTCTTCATGCCCACATATGACACTTCAACCATTTGGTTGCCGGTGAGATAATAATCGAAATGAAAAGCACCATTCACATCGGTCACCGTCACCACACTAGAACCAACAACTTTGACCTGTGCCCCAATAATGGGTTCACCAGTACCTTTCTCGACCACATAACCACCCACGGCCTGCATCGAACGCCCATTCTCCTGAGCTTTTTTATGTTCGGAGCTGCGGTATTTCACGATATTGACGAGCTTGCCGTCGACCGTAAAGCCCAAATCGGTGTCAGCTAAGGCCAACTTCAGCACTTCTAATGCCGAGGTATTGTTCACGTCCAACGTGACCTGGTATTTCGCCACATCATCATAGTTGAATAAAAATTTGTAAGAAGATGCGCCTTCCAATCGTTGGAAGACAGAAATCAAAGACTCGTTGCGGAAGGTCATCGTCAGCCCCACATCTTTTTGAGCGTGAAGGGGCAAAGACGAACATACCATTGTCAAGACAAGAGTCAACAACAGAAGCGTTCTTTTCATATTGCGTATAATCTATAATATTTATCTCTTAGGGGAATCGTTATACCTGGTGTCTCAACAAAGAAACTCTTTCTCTCATTTTAAACAAAAATAGGAATATTGGCTACCTGCCATTGCCTTCATTTTCAAAACTTACATCAGCCTTTCTCTACCAGTACACTTATATACAGTTGTCATCCATTATTCGGAACAAAGTTAACAATAATCAACCGAATAAAAAAAATATTAGTCATTTTGTTTTATTTAAGACTAAAGAAATACCATAATGAACAAAGCTCACCACAATAAATCACCCATTCATTCAGTTTAAAGAACAAATATTGCAGGTTGATTTACACAGCTTTTCTATTTTTCGCACATACGCTTCAATTGCATCAGAAAATCGTGATGATTGCCACGACACACCACTTCTGCCTCATAGCCTGCGGCATGGGCGATGGTGGTGAGCGTGATTTCGTCTATATAGAGCCAATGGAAAGGCGGACCTTTGATATCGCCATACTGCATACGAAAATCCACTTCGCCATAATATCCCTTCACGCCACTCAAATCTACCTTGCCCTCTTCGTCTTCATAAATATAACTCAGGTCGGATGAATCGGCCAAAAGGCAACCACCAGGTGCCAAGATATCATCCAATCGGATGAAGAGTTGGGGCAGACGCTCCAAAGCTCCACAGATGCCAATGCCATTCATCAGCATCAGAACGGTGTCGAAACATTGCCCAAAATCATGTTCAAAAAAGTCGGCTTGCATGACATCTGCCACTCCTCGCTTGCGTTGTGTCTCCACAGCCAAACCACTCACGTCGATAGATGTAACCTCCAAACCACGTTCCTGCAAGTATAGGGCATGACAACCTGCCCCTGAGCCCACATCCAGCACACGCCCTTGTGCCATGCGTAGGGCTGTTTGCTCCAAACGGTTCATCTCATCAAAGGTGCGAAAAAGATGAGGTACGGGCAATTCGTCTTCATCAAACATAGATGAAAAAACGCGTAAAGGCTCTGCTGTTCTGTTTTTATGATAGTGGGCGATGGCATGACCCATGGGGTCTTGGTTGGAATCTAACTTCATATATCAATGGGTTTTCAAAACACAAAGGTAGGAAAAGATTGGGGCAATCCTGCCTTTCCCTCAAAAAAAGCTCCATCCTCAAACCAATGAGAATGGAGCTTTCATATGATGATATGCCCGTCTGACTTATTTCACCAATACCACTAAATACTTACTTGTACTCCAGAAGATATCGGGATGGCTGATGCGTAGCACATATTGCTTATTCTCATCCTGTGTCAGGGTATAACTGCTTGAGGGGTGCATGGTCAAGAGTTTGGCCGACTTAGAATAAAGCTTTATTTCTTTATCCACACGGATGTCAATCTTACTGAAATAGCTCTTATTGAAGTTAGATTGTAAAACCTTACCATCTACCAATATTTTTTGTTCCTTCAATTCGCTCTTTGTTCCGAAGACAAACCATGCAGTGTTCAACTGTTTATCTTGATTGCTGATGGTTTCAGCCTTTTCGGTATTCTCATTCTTCAAGTCAGACACATTAGAATTCAATGTATTGATAGCCTCATCCAATTCGGTGATGTGAATATCTTTAGCATCCAACTCTGCACGAAGTTGTTGAAGTTCTTGGTTTTTCTCATCCAACTGACGCATCAGGTTTTCTACCGTCTTCTTCAATTGGTCGCCCTTGAAGGTGCTTTCGTTAAGCTGTGTGCGGAGTTTTTTCAACAAGGCCCTGTTTTCTTCCATGCGTTGAGCAATAAACTGCATGTTCTCTTTAATTTGCTGTGCCTTGTTTGTGCTTTCTCCATCTTTGGCAATAGATACTCGGTTCTCTGCTTCATTAATCAATCTGAAGCCATCTTGTATCTGGTTCATCGTCGCCATCATCTCATTGAGCTGATCATCACGTTGTTGAATAATCTGCTGTAAAGAATCGTTCTGAATTAATGCCGCATTGTTTGTTGCCTTTTTTTCGTCACATCCAACTAGAACGAGTAGGGATAAACTGGCCACTAATAACTTCTTCATAACTATATAATTGTTTATTGTTTATTTTTCTTTGTGCTACATCCGGCCAACACAATGACGATTTCGCCTCGTGGTTCGGTTGTTTTAAAATATTCTGCCACCTCGTCGAGCGTACCTCTACGCGTTTCTTCATGCAGTTTGGATATTTCCCGACATACAGCCACCTGCCTGTCACCACCCAAAACCTCGGCCAACTGTGTGAGTGTTTTCACCAACCGATAAGGAGATTCATAGAAAACCATCGTTCTGCTCTCGCCTATCAGGCCTTCGATAAAGGTTTTTCTACCTTTTTTCTGTGGTAGAAAGCCCTCAAAACAGAAGCGGTCGCAAGGCATTCCTGACGCCACAATGGCAGGGATGCAAGCCGTAGGCCCAGGCAAACACTGCACCGTTATGCCTGCAGCAATGGCTTCGCGGGCAAGGAAGAACCCCGGGTCGCTAATCCCCGGCGTACCTGCATCGCTGATGAGGGCAATGGTTTGACCTGCCTTTAAGCGTTCTACGATACCCGCTGTTGTGCCGTGTTCGTTGAACTTATGGTGCGACATCAAGTGATTTTTTATCTCGAAATGCTTGAGTAAGATGCCCGACGTGCGTGTATCTTCTGCCAACACCATATCTGCCTCTTTCAATACTCTGATGGCACGCAGTGTCATATCTTCCATATTCCCCACGGGGGTGGGTACAATATATAATATGCCCATATCTTTGGCAAATATAGTTAAATAATCAGCTTTTGCAAAAAAGGGTTTTATTCTTTTATAATTTTTAACCCAAATCTGTCAGTTAGTCCCAATTTGATTATATCAACTGATTGATAATAATCATTTCGGGACTAAAAGACCGATTGAGGTTCATTACACGTTACTGAAAGCTTGCAAGAAAATAAACGCCTGCAGGGAAAACATTCACATTTTCAAAGTTCCACTTCTTGGTGACAGTAGCATTGCGAACAGCAAAGACGGTGGTATTATTCACCTTATAATCTTGTCCCCAACCTTTGAACGAAGCAAAATAAACTTCACCTGTTGCGGGGTCTACACCCAGACTGTTATAATAGATTTTGGCATTGGGTATATAGTCGGGAACCTTTACAAATTCCTTGGTAGTGTTGGCGGCAAAGTCGTGTTGATAAATGATTGTATCGGCATTGGAGAAATAAATATAGTTGCCACTGGCACCGAATGCAGGTGCCACGCCCCAACCGGCACCGATTTTTTGCGTCAAGGCATTACGTTTGATTATTTCATCTTTTGTCACATCCCACTTACAGATGGTATTTGGACCTGTGTACGACAGCCATAGATGGCCATCGGATGCACGCATCAAGCCCGAAGGATTACCACCGACAGCCACTTTTTTAATTACTTTGTTGCCACTTATCACCAGCACCTGATGGTCATTTGTCATGGCATACACCTTGTTTCCTGCAGTTGTCAGACGTCCTTTCTTTACCGTCTCCGTATTAGCAATTAATGCCGGTTCTCCGTTTCCTGTATAAAGATAAATTCCACCGACAGCCATAACATAGATATGATCGGCAATTACAGCAACACTAGTGGGGTTTTTACCCACCCATGCGGCAGGCGATATGCTCTTGATTTTCTTCAATGTTCGTGCATCGACAATGGTTAGAAGGTCGCCACTGCCATCCTTTTTCCCGTTCTGAGATATGATGTACCATTTGCCATCTGCCATAAACATATCTTGGCACACATTACCTAAAAGTTCACCATTCACCTTATAATATATACTGTCTGCCACCTCGCCCGTGCGAGAGTTGATATAGGTCAACGTACCATGACCATCCGAGAAGTTTCCTTCATTCAGCACAAATGCTCCTTGACGATAATCCACTTCCGGAATGAAATCATCGTTATTGTCAGAACATGACACAAAGCCCAAACTAAGAGCCAAAGCTCCCAAAAATAAAAGTTTTTTCATTTTCATTGTTATTATTAAAAAGTTGATGAGTTTTTTTGAGTTAATGAGTCTTGAGTGGGGTGAGTTGATGAGTTTTTAGTTATTGAATTCACTCATTTCACCTTATCTCACCCTATTCAAATCTACTATTCCTGTAATTTCCGTTGATGTATCGCCCAACCAACCGCATACTTGCTGCACACCTGTGTAGACTTTAATAAAGTCGATGCGTCGTAGCGACACTTTGCTTCCATGCTTATCAACTGCCCAATCAATGTCGAATGTGCTGCCTTCCGCATGGTTCTCGGCATTATCGGCATAGCCCCAAGCGTATGGATACAACGCCCAGAACTCGGGCTGATAGGTTGTTTTGCCTGTAGGAGCCTGCTCACTATTTGCTACAGCATACTGCACCCCATTGGGCGGCAATAAAGTACCGGTGAAAGAGAGGGTTTCCGAGACAATCCAAGCAGGATAATAGCTTTGCTGATGCCATGAGTTTTGGGGTATATATCCTGTACTTCCCTGATTGTCTGTCCACTTTACATGCTCCTTATCGATGATATAAGCATGATTGGGGTCAGACTTCGGCGTATGCGAAGTGGGACGGTGATAGGTTATTTGATACTGCTTGAGCGTACTGTTTTTATGATATTCACTACCTGCCAGCTCGTACCAGTCGTCATCGGGCAATCCGTTGTTGTTGGCATCGTATGACACCATCACGATGCCCGGCTCACTATTACCTGCTTTACGCGTGGGGTCGGGCTGTTCATTCATATAATAGAAGTTGCCTTTGATGCGAAAATCTCTCTGCCCTTCTCTATTCACAATGGGTTGGTCGAAGCCCACAATCACATAGCCACCATAGCCACCGAGAGTTATCATTCCCTCTTTCCCCTCGCCAATATTATTCAACACCTTGGCATTCATCTGCTCCTGTGTGTCGCCCGCCTGCCATTGCGGCATTGTATTGACATGTTGTCCCGGAGCGGGACGATAGTCGTAGACCTTTGTAATGTGCGAGGTTACGGCCACAGGCGTGGGTGTTGTGCTTGTAGAAGTGGTGAGTCCTTCTCGAACAAAGGCAAAATGCCCGGGTATATTGCCAGCCTCTGTTTTCCATTTCAACTTGCCATCGGGACGATAACAATAGATAAAACCTGTAACGACATAATTCTGTGCATCACCAATCAATATTTCTTTGGTTTCGGGATTGACCCCAATGCCATAGGGCAACATGATGCTCTTTTCGGTTCCATCGGTGATAAGATGGTCGGTAACGAGGCGGTCGTCATGTGTGTTCCATATACCATACTTCACCTGATGGGTGGAATTGGCCCGGTTGGTGACAACGCTGTAAAAATAGAGTGAATCGCCACAGAGTGTCATGCCATTCACCGGCATGTCTATGCGTTGTTTTACCTCATCTCGCCCACTATCAATCACATAGAGTCGGGAGGGTATGTCGGCATAATTTCCACGCGAACTGACATAGATATCGCCTTCTTTATCCACCTGCATACGATGCAGATTGATATCCACATCAATCTTTTTCACTTCCGTAAAACTTTGTAAATCGATGACCGATACCGTGCGATCGTATTGCGGATGCCGATAGCCGCCCGAGTTGGCAACATAGAGTTTGCCCTTCCACACAGCCATCTCTTCGGGTTGATAGCCCACAGTTACCTGTCGCCCTGTCAGCTGCAGACTTGTGGTATCTATTTCCACCACCATTCCCTGCTCTGCATTGGGGTCGACAGCCACCTTCCCGGCATACGAACTAACATAAGCCTTGCCCTCATAAAACGCCATATAGCGGGCATTGGGTACGGTGATTTGTTGCAACATGCGTGCCGTCTTCACATCGAAAACCACCACGAGATTCGACACGTTGATCACTGCATAGAGTTTGTTGCCATATACCTGCAGGTCGTTACCCACATCGCCCAGTTCCTTTACAACCTGCGGATTGCGTGCCGAAAAGATGTCGCGATGATAGCGACCGGTGGTATAGTCAAAATAATCGAGCGTAGCCCTGTTCATTCCCATATTGCCTTCGTTAAGCTGATAAAAACCTTTTACGGCCGCCCCACTTTGAGGTGGTGTCAAAGGTTCGTCTTCCGAAAGGAATATCACCTCGTCTTGTCTACAGCCTGCCATGATGAGTAAGGCGGCAAGAGTCATTATATATATTAGTCTTTTCTTCATTCTCACTTACAATTTATAATTCGACACTGACCAAGAAGCGTAGCGTTCGTCCCGGCATAGGATAATTCAGCACCACGTCGTAATATTGGTTGAACACGTTATGCACCTCTACGGCGGTCTTCACCAGACACTTTCGTGCCGGCACCCATTGTTTTTGCAACGACAAATCGTGTGTATACCACGGCTGGACATGGTTACGCGGTATGTTGTTAACTGCTCCATTATACCGTTCGCCCACATATATAAAACTGTAGTTCGCCGTCCACGAGCCGTAGCTGGCACTCACCACAGCCCCTCCACTGTGCCATGGCGTATAGGGAATTTGATGCCCATACGACGAAAGGGGC
>JALEWR010000167.1 GCA_022783515.1 Prevotella sp. | reverse complement strand
TTATCAAACTCAGGACGGACAGACTCAGATTGACGTAAAACTCAAAGATGAAACCGTGTGGCTGACAGCCAACCAAATGGCAACACTCTTCGGAAGAGATGAGAAGACCATCCGCAAGCATGTTAATAATGTGTTCGGGGAAGGTGAACTGGTTAAAACGAACAACACGCATTTTTTGCGTGTTGATGGCGTTAAGCAACCTGTTGCCTTTTATTCTTTGGATGTAATCATCTCTGTTGGCTATAGGGTCAAGAGCTTACATGGAACTCAGTTTCGTATATGGGCAAACAAGGTGCTGAAAGACTATCTCGTGAAGGGATATGCGGTCAATGCGAACGCACAGCAGCAACAGATTGCAGAGCTTCGACAGCTTGTTCAGGTACTGGGCAGGACATTGGAGAACCATCAGGAGACTGCCGAAAGCAAGGACTTGGTAAATGTGGTGATAGACTATTCATACGCCTTGGACATGCTCGACGACTACGATCACCAGCGGGTGCAAGCAAGAAAGACCACACAAAAAGAAATCTTCCATGCCACCTATGAGAATGCTATGCAGGAAATAAGGAAACTACGGGATAAATTCGGAAGTTCTCCCTTATTTGGAAACGAGAAGGATGAGTCGTTTAAGAGTAGTATCGGACAAATCTACCAGACGTTTGGAGGACAGGAATTATACCCCAGCGTGGAGGAGAAAGCAGCCATGTTACTCTATCTCGTTACGAAAAACCATTCCTTCAGCGACGGCAACAAGCGTATTGCCGCAACTTTGTTCTTGTGGTTCATGAACAACAACGGTATTCTTTATCGCCCCGATGGCAGCAAACGCATTGCCGACAACACGCTTGTGGCACTGACATTGATGATTACCGAGAGCCGTCCGGAGGAAAAAGACATCATGGAAAAAGTGGTGGTTAATCTCATCAACCAAGACAACTGAAGACAATAAGTACATGCTACCCTATCCACTTTTATCTCTTCACCTCATTAGGACTCGTTCCAAACTGTTCTTTAAAACATTTCGTGAAATAGGAGGGAGAGGTGAAACCCACTTGATAGGCCACTTCGGAAATGGTGAGTTGACCATTGGCGAGGAGCTTATGAGCCTGATTGAGGCGTGTGATACGAATAAGTTCGACCGGACTATAACCTGTCAGTGCCTTCACCTTGCGGTATAGCTGCACTCTACTCAAGCCTACTGATTCGCCTAAACGCTCCACATTGAAGTCGGCATCGTCTATATTACGTTGTATCTCGCTGCGTATCTTTGCGATAAACTCTTTATCGGGATGACTGATATTCTCGTCTTCCAACTGGTCTTTACTGCCAAACACTTGTTTCAAGCGATGTCTGTTGTCGAGCAGATTGCTCACACGGGCTTCGAGCAAAGAGGGGGTAAAGGGTTTGGTGAGATAGCCGTCGGCTCCATGCTCATAGGCTTCAATACGTTGTTCTTCCATGGTGCGAGCCGTGAGAAGGATTACCGGAATATGGCTTGTGGCGGTTTGAGTTTTAAGTTGACGACAAAACTCCATGCCATCCATCACCGGCATCATCACATCACTAATCACCAAGTCGGGTATATACTTGCCACACTCTTGCAAACCTTGCCGGCCATCTTTGGCAAGAAGAATGGTGTAATGGGGCGAAAGAATGGTTTTGATGAGCTGACACACATCCTCGTTATCGTCTACCACCAGGAGGGTGCGACGTGTTTCGCTCTCCTCTTCTTCCAAGTTGACGAGGTGTTTATTCTCGTCTTCCACGGTTTTTGGGGTTGTCTGTTTAACATCAACAGGCACGTTGGCATGAGACTGTGCAGTAATCAACTCCGTGGGAGAGGCTGTAGGCGTGGCTTGCTGAAGGGGTAAGATGACGGTGAAGGTTGCCCCCTCGCCCACTTTGCTCTCTGCGGTGATTTGTCCGCCGTGCATATCAATGTAGTTTTTAGAAAGGGCAAGCCCAATACCCGTCCCGGTTTTGCTGTTAGTAGACTGATAAAAACGTTCAAACACATGGGGCAAGTCTTTCTCCGCAATGCCTTGCCCACTGTCTTTCACACATATTGTACAGCAGTTTTCCTCCTTATCGTGCGTCAGCTCAATCTCTATCTTACCGCCATTGGGTGTATATTTCACGGCATTCGAGATAATATTGGCGAGTACACGTTCTATCTTTTCGCGGTCTGCCACTAAGTTGACAGACATTTCGTCATTGTCCAAATGGAGCGAAAGGGTGATATGGCGTTGTGCCATCGTGGTGGCAAATTCTGCCACGACGGTATGGATAAGCGGAATGAGCGGGAAAGAGGAGAGATTGATGGTCATCTTACCATTCTCTACCTTGCGAAAATCCAGCAGCTGATTGATGAGCTTGAGCAAGGTATTGACATTGCGGTGAGCCATGGAGAGCAGTTGCTGATGCTGTGTTTGCAGGCGTGTGTCTTGCAAAAGCTGTTCGATAGGGGCAGCGATGAGCGTGAGCGGTGTGCGTAGTTCGTGGCTCACGTTGGTAAAGAAAACAAGCTTTGCCTGTGTCACCTCTTCTATCTCGCGGTTCTTTTCTTCTAATCGGTCGTTGAGTCGAACTTTCGCAAAATAAGCCCGAAGCAAGAAGAAGGCAGAGATAATAAGGATGGCAACAAGAAGGATGAAGAGAAGGAGGATGATTTTCTGGTTGTTGTATTGTGCCAGACTTGTGTCGATGCGGTTGCTCAAGCCCTCCATCTTGGCATCAAGCCGCATGAGTTCGTTGCTTTGTTGCAGCATGATGGTTGCATTCTCATGGTCTACGACACCTGTTTCAAGGATGGTTTCTCTCTGAAAAGGTTTGCCTTCGAGAATTTTCATGGCAAGCTGCAATACTTCATCGCCATGAGTGGGATAGATGAATGTGGCAAGGAAATGCCCTTCCGCCACAGCCTCAATGCCTTCGCCCGGCGTGGGGAGTGCATCGATGCCGACTATTTTAATGTCCTTCAATCCTCTTTCCTGCATAGCCTGATACACACCGAGTCCCATTCTGTCGCACTGGGCAAACACCAAATCGATATCGTTCATCTTGCCAAAACACTCTTCGCTCTTTGCTTTCGCTTTATGAGCGAACCAGTCGGCATAAGTGTCGGCAACTATTTCGATGTCGGGATACTGCTGTAAAGCTTGTCGAAATCCTCTATCTCGCTCCACCGCCGGGCTGGAGCCTTCTAATCCTTGCACCTGAAACACCTTGCCCTTGCCTTGCAGACGTTTGCCCACATACTGCCCCACGGCTCGCCCTATCGCCACATTGTCTGCTCCGATGAAAGCCGTATACTTGTCGGAAGCCGACTTTCGGTCGACCAACACCACATGCACGCCCTTGTCGTAGGCTTTGTTGATGACCGGCGTCAAGGCCTTTGCCTCGTTAGGCGACACGATAAGAAGGTCGGCTCCTTCGTCGATGAACTGCTCAATCTGTTGTATCTGCACGGCATTATCATCCTTGGCAGATGCAAACTTGAGGCGAACATTATCGTAAAGATAAGCCTCCCGCTTAATTTCGCTGTTCATCTTGGTTCGCCACGAATCTTCACTACACTGCGAAACAGCGATAAAAAATGTCTTCTTCTGACGGCAACCGCCCAACAGAAACAGATATAATACTATGTAAATGACATGCTTATACATATTCTACCTTGATGCTATAGATATAATAATAAAGACAAAGATAATAAAAAAAAGAACTTTTAGGAGAATCGATAGAGAAGAATGCAAGGAGAAAAACAAAGGGAGTGTGCCATCAACGGCACACCCCCTCTTT
>JALEWR010000213.1 GCA_022783515.1 Prevotella sp. | reverse complement strand
GCAATTCTCCCTATACTCTCCAACAGGTACAGGACCATTGTCATCAATGTCGAAAATACCGACATGGCCATCTTCATCCGTATGGTCAAAGTGTGGAGCTTTGAATTTTGCTTTGACAACACCGTTCTGTTCAAGCAGATTGACCCCAGCTTTGTTATAAAAGAAATCAACATAGAACAAACCCTGTTCTTCTGACAAACAAACAAGAGAATAGCAGGAGTCTGCATCCAATTCGTGTGCTTTTTTGAAGATGTCAAACTTATCCATGTCTATCTGAACAATGATCTCCCTCCATGATGAGTTTATTTGTTCGTTGTCAAATCCAATTTCTTCCCAGACATCTTCCATATCCATAGGCTCCAACATCTGGAATATCTGATCGGAACTCAAATGTAATCTCTTGAATTGAGCGTCCTCAAAAGTAAAATCTCCGTAGAAAACCTCGTCCACGCAATTCTCCCTATACTCTCCAACAGGTACAGGACCATTGTCATCAATGTCGAAAATACCGACATGGCCATCTTCATCTACACAATACCATGAAGTAGCCATGGAGTGTGTTGCGGGATATTCTTTATCTTTTATCGTACGACATTCTTTTCCTTATCATACTTGTACTTATTTCTGTATACAAGTCTGATATTTCTATTCATTCTTTTTGCAATTTCTTTTGCTGTTGCAAAAGGGTCGTGGACAGGCAAGTTATGCCTTAATCCAATTTGCACTACATCCCATCCCATAGCTTTAATTCTTCATTGGTTTCACAATAAAACTCTTCCATCCTGGTGCTTTTTTATAAGCAGATACAGCATTAGATGGAACAAACAATATAGTCTTTTTATATCTCCAGTCGTCATTCTTTACATACCCTGTCATTTCTGGAGGTAGAGAACTTTCCATTACAACGGTTTTCAAATTATCAGCCCATAGAGCATCCATATCTACTTTTACCACAGCAGCAGGTATTATGATGGACTTTAATGAGTCGTCTCCTTGAAATACTCTGCTCTCAATAATCCGTAATGTGGAAGGTAAAATTACAGAATTTAATTTTGGCAAATAAGCGAAAGCACGCTCTTTAATAACCTCTACTCCTTCTGGAACATAAAGTTCTTCCCTATAGTAGTTGGGAACCGAGAATAACTCTTTACCATCCTTTGAACATAAAGCATCATCTATAATTCTAAAAAATGGATTTTCAGGGTCTAAGTTGAAAGATTTGATGTGAGGACTATAATTAAATACGCCACCAGGAACCTTCTTTAATGTTTTGGGGAGCACCACATCTTTAATTGTTCCAGCACTAACTACCATTGGTCCATCATCGACAATTTCTTCCAGTCCGTCTTGAAGTACGAGTCGTTCTATTCCATGGCTCCAGATAAGTGCTGAATAATGAATTGTTCTTACACTAGATGGCACCACCAACTCTTTTAACTTAGGGCATGACACAAATGTCTCCCTTGGAATATCATCCAGTTTTGCAGGTAATTCCACTTGCTCCAACTCTAAACAGAACTGGAAAGTACCTTCTCCAATTTTTGTTACGGTATCAGGTATATGAATGCTACGAATATGACTAGCATTGAATGCCCATTCATTAATTGTTGTTAACCCACCAGGCAGTTCTATACTTGTTATTTTACTAAAGGAGAAAGCATGCTCACCTATTACAACAGTTGTATTGGGTACTATAAAATGTTTATTAGGATAAGCAGAAGGAAAGGCAACAAGAGTTTTAAGGTCTTTAGAGTATAAAACACCATCAATTACCGTATAGTTTGGATTGCTCTCATCAATCTCGAATACAGCCAAATGACAATCGGCAAAACTACTACCACTGATATACTCAACAGATGCCGGTATACGGATAGTTTTTATGCCCTCACATCCACAGAAGGCAAAGGATTCTATCGTTTTTAAACCTTCCGGAAGGACTAATCCTGTTAGTTTCGGGCAAGAATTGAATCCACCAACAGTTTTTAATCCTGCCGGAAGAATAAGAGTTCGTAAATTCTCTGCATAAGAAAGAGCTGTTTCATCTTCTATAGTGGTTGACTTGATTCCCTGTGGCAAGCTAACGGTTTCTAATAATGTATGAAAGCCAAAGTAAGGCAGGCTGGCTCCATCAACATAAGTTGCATCTCCCATATCAAGGTGCCTTAATGACGGCGACAAGTCATAGTCAGGAGTGTAGTCATCATTGTCATCAAACTCACCCCAAGAGTCACACATGTCATCAAGAACATCTTCGAAATCCTTTCGGCCTAAAAAACCTGTGATTTTCAAAGAAACAACATTCACACGTTCTTCTTGTGTAAGAAAGTTCGAAAGAGTGTTAGCATTTTCAAGATGTATTGTCTTACTGTATTCCATTTAAAGTGTACTATAATTAAATTTAAACGCAAAGTTAAAAAAAGGTTGTCTCAAAACATGGGACAACCTCATATAACTTTCAGTTACGACAACAATTTCTTTTATTCAGCAAATTTATCTGGACTTTCTGTATTTTTCCTACCTGCATATTTGCTGGACTGTTTGTATTTTTTTCAATGAATGATATCTAAATATCAGACTATTGCTCTGTAGGTTGTTCAAATTTATCTCCACAGAGTTTGTTGAGTTGTCGTGCAAAAGAGGTGGGTATACCGGTACGTTTTACTCTTGCTCCCAAGCCTTCCTTTGTTCTCAAAAATTTACGGCCTTCTGTGGGTTTCACAGCCATATCATTATACTTGACAATCAGATGTATCGCCAAATCTTTCCATGCTGCAAGCATATTCTGGGCTTGTTCGTTGCTATAATTGTTCAATAAAGCCACTGCTTTAGATGGGCTAGACTGATACATAGCCAAAGCCTGTTGTTCAATTATTTTTTGATTGGCAAAATAAGAATTCTCCAAACTATCACGCACCTCTTTCAAAGTGGGGAACATCTGCGAATAACGAGGATAAACCATGTTGCTCACCCAGTTGCAAACCCAAAATGCATTCTTGTCTGAGAAGGTTACAGCGTCGGCTCCTGGTGTGTTATAACATTCGGGTTGTGTGGTATTACCACAATAAATAGGAGTATAAGGCACCATATTGCCATCGTCATTGCCAAACCACAAGATACCACCAATCTCTCTCGGAAGCCATGAACGCAACTGAGCAATATAGGTAAAGGCTGTTTGTTGGGTTGATGTAGCACGCTCATTAAAAAACTTTTTACCGTCAACCTTATAAGATAAAGGTGTGGGACGATAGGGCATTTGCCAAATACCACCGCCAATATCGGTGCTATCCATTGCCAAAGGAGTATTCTCGTAGTGATCCCTCATGCACATCTGCATATCTTGCAAACTTACTTTTTTATTGGGAATAATCCAAAGTGGCATATCTTCTGCCTTGGGATCTTTGCCTAATACCCAAGGAAGATACTTGTCGAAGTTTTTATCAAAATGATTGAAGAATGCCCAAACTCTGGCGTCACAAAAACGTCTGCCACCGAAATCGGCTGCAGCATAGGTGTCTCTCCAAGAGAAATCCTTATCCTTTCCATTATACCAACCCTTCTCACGAGCAAACTTGATGACATCTTTAGAATACATCACATCGCCCTTTTTATATTGACTGAAAGTGGTAATGCGACTCTGATTGGCATGAGCACAAATGGCATTGTCGGGTATTCTCACAGC
>JALEWR010000200.1 GCA_022783515.1 Prevotella sp. | reverse complement strand
AAAAAAAGTGCTTTTTTTGTTAAGTAGTTTTTCTCAGACAGGTGTTATCTCTGTATAAGAACCTAAACTATAAGTTTTAAATTATGAAAAAAATTACTACACTAATTGTCGCAACTATGTTGCTCGTAGGGAAGACTTATGCACAGCAGCCATACGTTGGTTGTTGGTTTCCCGAGGCGATAAAGAACTGGTCGCCAGAAACGGACAAGAACGCCAAGTTCAATCGCTCAAGAATCCCTTTGGCAACAAGACATTATGAAAGTCCTTTGATGAAAGCCAATAAGAATCAGCACTATGAAGGACAGATTACCAATGCCACAATCTTGTACCCCTCGGCTAGTTCAAGTCCATCACAAGGTGCTAATAACTTTGTTGGTTATCAACCCACCTATTGGCAATATATGGATAAGGTGGTTTATTGGGCAGGTTCTTCTTCGGAAGGCGTTATTTGTCCTCCGGCTGCCGATGCTACTGACGCTGCTCACTTGAGCGGTGTAAAGATGTTGGGTATTCTCAACTTCCAACCCGAGTACTATGGTGGAAATCCAGATTGGTTTAACGAACTTTTTAAAAGTGATAACGGAACCTATCCTTATGCCGTGAAATTGTATGAAATGGCTAAGTATATGGGTTTCGATGGTTGGTTTATCAATTATGAGGTAAATTCCTATGCCGAAACTAATGTCCCCGAGTTTATTAAGAAATTCCAATCCTTGGCTGCTAACGATGGTAACCATCATATGGAAATCATGTGGTATAAAGGTCACAAAAGTGATACCGATATTAGCATATTGAAGTCGCACAAGAACACGAGCCAGTTTATTGATTATGGTGGCCTTCGCTCTTATCTTGATGAAGCCGGAGCTATGGGTGTAGAACGTAAGGACGTATTCTCTAAAGTATATGCCGGTATAGAGTGTGTGCAATCCGGACACTTGGGTTATGGTCACAAGCTTCGTCAGGTATTGGGAAAGACCGAACATGTCGGTTCTGTTGCCTTATTTTGCCCGGAAGAAAATGTTTGGAAGGAAGAAGTGAAAAATCTTCTTAACACTCCTAATGCACAAGGCGATGCCGCTTACAGAGCAATGAAGCGTGTATTTGAGAAAGAAAATCAGACATGGATTAACCGTGATGGAGATCCCTCGTTTACGTCAGAGTTGTGGGGATGGCCAGGCTTGTCCGGCTGTATATTGGAACGTTCAGCCATTACTTCTATGCCTTTCGTTAGCGATATGTGTGTAGGAATTGGTAAGCATCGCTTTATCAAAGGCGTAAAAGTTGCAACACAAGACTGGTGGCATCGTGGTGTACAGAGCGTGATGCCTACATGGCGTTATTGGATTGAGAATCGTGGTGACCAATTCAACGTTGAAGTGGATTGGGAAGATGCTTATAATTTCGGTAATAGCATTAAGTTTACTGGCCAGTTGGCAGCCGGTAGCCACTTGACACGTCTTTATAAAACCAAAATCGAGGTAAACAATGGAGGTATTTTCCGTGTGGTTTATAAGAAAGACGGTAATTTTGATGTAATTCCTAAACTCTCTACCGATGGCACAATCAATCCTAATGTTACTTTGACAGCAGTTACAAGTAGAACTGAAAACGAATGGACAATTGATGAATATGCTTTGACACCTCTCAATGGTAACACCATTAATATGATTGCTCTAGACTTGAAAGTGAATGTTCCTGAAGGTAGCGATGAATTATGCGACTTCTATTTAGGTCAAATCGCAGTGTTGCCTGCTAACTATGCTCCTACTGCTGCAACAATCTCTAACTTCAAGGCTGAAGGTCAGATGGGCGAAGAGAAAGGTGATGCACGTTTGTCATGGGACTATAACTATACAGCCGACTTCGATCGCTTTGATATCTACACCGAAAACTTATCAGGTGCAAAGGTGTTGAGAGGTCAGACTCGTGGTGAAGGCTTCTATATTCCAGCTTTCAATCGCAACGAATTGGACGAAACAGTAAAGGTTGAAGTGGTTCCTGTAATGAAAGACGGCCGTGAAGGTTCTCGTATGTCTGCAAACTTGAGGTATCCTGCGATGTCAAAGCCCGTGGTAACTATCGTTCCTAAGAAGAGTTA
>JALEWR010000198.1 GCA_022783515.1 Prevotella sp. | reverse complement strand
CTGTCTATGCGATGACCACCTTGAAATTGCTTCTGGCAATCACCGCAAAAATACATTTGCAGACCACGACGGTGACCGTTCTTTTTAACATTTGAGCTACCACAGAATACACATGTTTTTTATTCATAGGTTTTCAAATGGAACAAAGGTAATAAATAAAGGACATTTGGAGCTTTTCAGCCTACCAAATGTCCATTACGCCTATATTTACATAGTTTATACCTATTAACATTATAATATATATGAAGAAAATACTGCTGACACTGTTTGTATTACTAACATTGCCAAGCTTTGCTATCAAGATTAAGCATGGCCCATACTTGGCAGATATGGATTCGACATCAGCCACCATCGTGTGGGTAACCGATAAGCCGGGAATGGCATGGGTGGAGATTGCACCCGACGACGATACTCATTTTTATGGCAAGGAACGCCCCAAATACTACCAGGTGCTGCATGGTAGAAAGATGGTTAAAGATACCGTGCATCAAGTACGCATAGAGGGTTTAAATCCTGACACGCGTTATCGCTACCGTATCTTTACCCAAGAACTCACCAATTGGAAATGGAGCGACTACACCGAATTTGGAGATGTGGCTTCGTCTAGCGTGTATAAGAAAGCACCGTACAGTTTTAAGACATTCCCCACTCAACCTCGTCAACTCTCGTTCTTAGTGTTGAACGACATTCATGAACGTGCAGCCTATATCAAAGAGTTATGCAAGAATATCGATTTCAAACAACTCGACTTTGTGGTATTGAATGGCGACATGTCGAATATGATAGAAAACCAGCAGCATATCTTCACCGCCTATATTGATACTTGTGTCAATATGTTTGCCACTTCCATACCTATGTTCATGGTAAGGGGCAACCACGAAACACGAGGCAAATTTGCCGATTATCTATATCGCTATTTCCCAACACCTTCACAACATTATTATCAGCTGAAAACCATAGCGGGCATCAACTTCCTGATGCTCGATTCGGGCGAAGACAAACCTGACAGCGACATTGAATATGGCAATATTGCGGCATACGACGACTATCGCATACAACAGGCACAATGGCTTAAATCGTTGTTACCGCAACTGAAGAGCGATGGCAGACCCATCATCAGTTTCTGCCATATACCCCCCACCGAGGGCAACTGGCATGGGCCTTATCATCTGCAAGAAACATTCGTACCCGAGCTAAACAAGATGAATATTTCGCTGATGATGTCGGGACATACCCACAGACATCAACTCATAGAGAAGCACGAGAAAATAAATTTCCCCAATCTCATTAACAACAACCAGGCTTATCTGCTCTGTCGTGTCAACGACAAGAACATTTCCATAGAATGTTGCGAACTAAACGGAAAGAACAAGAAGTCGTTCACTTTCCCACTTAAACGTTAGTGGGAATGGTGCCAGCGACATACCGGCAATGAACATCCATCACTCCATATACATATATGCACTCAAAGGAGGGTCACATCAAGCCTTCTCGTATTTTTACGAGAAGTATGCTGACCTTATATATAGCTTTGCCTTGAAGCAAACAAAGAATAAGAGTGCGGCACAAGACATTGTGCAAGATACATTTATGCAGTTGTGGAAGATGAGGAATAACTTGGATTCGGAAAAGAATATCCAATCTTTGCTCTTTACCATTGCTCGCCATCACATCATCGACCTATTCAGAAAGCAAGTGGTAGAAGTTGATTTCGAGGAATATCTCGACTTCTGCGAGAAACGCAGCAACAACCACAGCATAGAAGAAAAGATATATTACGACGAGTTTGTGGCTCACCTGCAAAAATCGAAATCGCTGCTCTCCCGACGCGAACGTGAGGTGTATGAGATGAGCAGAGAGAAGAATATGACTATTCAAGACATCGCCGAAGCCCTAAAGCTGTCGCCCCAAACGGTAAAAAATCATATTACCTCTACACTCAAAATTTTTAGACAAGCCTTGCTAAAATAATCCGAATATGGGTAAAGGGAAGGAATAGCCGTCCGACGGGCTTATTCCGAACTGACGTTAAAGAAGAAAAGAAGTCCCCATGCCCCACCAAAGGCATTAAGTTATCCAAAAGATAAAAGCTCGTGTAGCAATTTCTCAATTGCCAACACGAGCTTTGTCAGGTTATTTAATAATTGATTGTTTGGTAAGTTTGATTTGAAGCAGTTTATATATTCAAACCATATTCGGGTTAAGTTGACAAGTAAACAAGTTGGTGGGTGACTCATTTGCCAATCCGTTCACTCGCCCACTATCAGTCCGGCGTATACCGGTCTGACGCATCATTAACGCACTATATATTTCTTTCCGGCAACGATATAGACTCCTTTTTCCAAGTTTTTCAACGCATCTTTCATCAATACGCCCTGACGCACCATGCGTCCGTCGATGCCATATACATTCGCCCTTGCTGCAGCCTGGCTGTCCGCATCGGGTGTTATGCCCTCAACGGCAGTAACGACACCGGTAACATCATTGAAAAGATACTTGCCCTCGCCATTCTTCGAGGTAGAGATTTCCAAAAACTTATCCGTGGTAATGTTAGAGATATCGATTGTTTGTGTTGAGCTGTTCTTGGCCAATACCAAGTTGACATAATCGGCAGAAGAATTCATTTGGAAGGTTTTATAGAACCATGTCTTGCCGTTTACCGTCTTGGTGGCTGTCACCGCGTCTCCGGGCCATGCAGTGTTGGTTGGCGAATGTGACCCATCGCCACCCCAAGTCCAGAAATACACGGGCGACCATGCCACCTTATCGGCATTGACATGTATCGTAATGGCATAAGGTTGGAAGTCGACTACCGTGTACTCACGTTTCACCAAGCCTCTTGTTTCACCATTCACCAAGAGAGCCACCTGCAGTGTTGTTTTGCCAACAGGTATGTTGATTTCTGTTCCACTCATCACCTTGTTGCCGTTTGTGGCTGAAGGAGCAGTGCCGTCTGTGGTATATACCAGTTCGGTTGTTGTTCCGGATACCGCTGTCAAGGTTGCCTTCTGCACTCCCTCGTATGTTCCATCCTGCAAATCTGCCCATGCCGTATTGGCATCCTGATGCAGGAACATGGCGTAATGATGTCCCTTTGCCACTTGTTTCCATACGTTGCCTACTTTATAACCGGTACCCAAGACTGTAAGCAAGTCGGCATTTGTGCCGGTGGTTCGTATCACATAATTGCGTCCATAGAAATGAGCGACTTGCTGCCATGCACTCTGACTATGCACTCCGGCAGCTTTTCTGGCAGCAATCATCTTCTTTATATCCGATTTATAGCTCAACCAATGCTTTAAGAACACACAGGGTGTACCGGGCATTGCCATCAAATAAGCGTTGGCAGCCAATGTATCTTTACGAAGAGGGTCTTGCTGATTGTCGGCAGAACGTTGTTCGGTGTCGTGATTTTCCACGAAGGTTACGGCATAGCGCTGATAGGCGGTATTGGTAGCAACGCCACCTTTGGCAAAGTTCCAAGTACCATTATTGAGAGCGTCACGAACGGTATAACGTATAGGAAAATCGAAGGTGGCACTTTGAATAACACCATTCACCTTGGTACCTTCCAACCAGTTTTGTAGCACGGCGACATCTCCATCCCAATATTCCCCTACCGAGAATTGAGGCTGTGCATCCATATTGTACATTCCTGTGTAAGATGCGGCATAGCCTTTGGTCATGTCATAGCGAAAACCGGTATATTGCAAGTCGTTCAGAAGAAACTTCAGATATGCTTTAACGGTGTTTTGCACATTGACACTCTTATGGTCAAGGTCACGCATACCATTCCAATCTTCTCCGGTATCAGCATTGGGACTGAGCTGCACATTCACTTTTTGTGCCTGTGTGGCAGCTGCTCCTTTGTCATCATTCGACACAATGTCGGCCGGTCCCATGCGATAGGTTACTCCATTATAGGTTTCCGTAGGAAAGTCGAACCATGAAGTGAGATTTCCACGATGGTTAATCACCACATCAGCCAACGTTCCCACACCCTTTGCTTTCAAGGTACTAATCATCGAACGCAATTCAGCCTCTGTACCAAACGAACTGTTGTAGTTGGTAAACCAATACAAATCGTCGTAGCCCATAGAGCGTGCAGCCGTAGCCTCGGCACTCTGTGGAATCCATAGAAGATTAAAAAACTTAGATAATTCATCCGCCTGACTTTCCAAACGAGTCCATCGGCTGTCATCATAAGAGTCCCAATAAAATCCTTGCAGCACAACACCATTATATCCGGTGGGCCATCCTTGTGCCATGGAAGTAAGCGAAAGGATGAGCAAAGAAAGTGTTATAAAGTAATGTTTCATCTCAATATGGTTGCTGGTTACTTGTTTAGCTATGTTGCGAAAATGCCTCTAAGCAGGAGCAAAATTAACATGAATCAACAAAAACAGTGGTTATTCGTGATTTAAATCAAGAGTTCCTTCAAAACAATCGTTTGCATAAAAGAAAATGAAGGCTTGATGATGAAAGCGGAGAAAAAAGTGAAGAGGCTTGCTTTTTTATGTTTTTTTTCTTGGCGGGTATCAAAAATCTTTCTTATATTTGCCATCAAACCCAATATCATTCCATGCCTATGAGAAAGAATGTGTTATGGATATGTATAGCCGTCGTTATGCTTGCTGCCTGCGACAACGAAGACAACGACTTGAACAAGATACTTCTTTCAGCTCAAATCAGTTATTTGGGCGAGCCCTTGCAGGTAAGAAATGGCGAAATAAGCTATGCTTTATGCGAAGAAGGACAGCACAATAATCTGTCGCTTTATCGACTCACGCCGTTCCATTGGAATGGAGTTGGGCATACGGAGGTGAGCAAGGGTAAAAGCTATCGTTTGGTGCGAGCTTTAACAACCGTACCATGGGTAGAGCTGCAAACCAACGATACCACCTTTGTGCGTGATTACAAGGGGGCTGTGATTGATATTAAGGTAATGCCTTACTATATGTTTCAACAAGTCAACATTCAAAAAGAAGGGTCGCATGTCGTGGCTCACTTCATCGTGGAAGATGTCTTGGGCAACAGTCATAACAAGAAAATAGAAAAGGTGGGGTTGTATCTTTCATCGGGTATTATTGTCGATTGTCAATCAACCAATTTGGGTAAGATAGAGTACAACACCATTGCCATCAACCAACCGCTCACTCTCAAGCTGCCTAATAATCAGATTCAACACAACAACAGCAATACCACTACACGCCAATATGCCCGCTTAGGACTTAAGGTGGAAGGCATACAGGCTATGGTTTATAGCAAGGTCTTCGAGTTATAGAGTACCTCTCTCTCCGCGAATAAGGTGAGGGAGTGCCTTTCAGTTGATGAGTTGGTCAGTTTGTAGGAGCAAACTTGCGTACTCACCTGCCAACCAGCCGATAAGTTTTCTATTCAACGAGTTTGGAGAGTTCTTAAGTTTGCAGTCCTGAGTTTTTAAGTTCTGCCCCCTGATGACTCCATGACGGTTCATCATAAAATAAGGAGATATGTCCATCGGAAACATATCTCCTTACCTTATTATATATATTCTCCTTATCTATTTTCAGGAGCTTGGTCAATCAACTCCATGAACTGGTCGAGCTTAGGAGTGATAATGATTTGTGTGCGACGGTTGCGCTGCTTGCCCAACTCGGTATCATTGTCGGCAATAGGATTGTATTCGCCACGTCCACCGGCTGTAAGACGCTTGGGGTCAACACCATATCGGGTTTGCAAATACTGCACGACACTCGACGCACGCAGAGTACTCAAGTCCCAGTTGTTACGAATATTGGGCCGTGAAATAGGCACATTGTCGGTATTTCCTTCCACCAATACATCATAATCTTTATAATCCATGATAATCTTGGCAATCTTGCTCAATGTTTCCTCAGCACGATCGTTAATCTCGTAGCTGCCCGATTTGTAGAGCATATTATCAGCCAAAGAGATATAAACCACACCTTTGAGTACCTGAACATCCACCTCCTTCAACTCTTCACGACTCAACGAACGAGTCAGATTGTTTGTTAAGACCATATTCAAAGAGTCGCTCTTGGTTTTCACCTCAACCAAATGGCGGATATATTGGTTGCTCTCGTTAATCTGATCCACCAACTTCGAGATATTCAAGTTATTAGAATTGGAGTTAATCAAACTCTTATCGAGCGACTGCTGCAAAGCAGCATAATCGCGTTTTTGTTGTGCCAGCTGGTCTTCCAATGCAGAAACTCTTGCTTGGCTCGATGCCAACTTCTCGCGAGTAAGTTGATAGTTATTGGTCAATTCCTTGTTTTCCAACTTCACTTGATCGAAATCTTTCTTACTCACGCAGCTCGACACCAACATCAAACTGCCCAACATAAGGGGTAAAAAAATACTTTTCTTCTTCATAAGTTCGGTATAAATTTATTGTTAATAATCGTCGTTTAAATGCCTTTCATTCACTCTTACGCAAGAAGAGCGATGAAAACAAAGTTACTTATAAGACGAAGAAAAATGCCATACGATTAATGGGTTTAGCATTTATTAACCTGATAATCAACACTTTTCATAGTTCATAACTATTTCAAGATTGTTTTTAACATGCCCTTGGATAGCAGTTGTTGCAACAAGGCAAACAGTGTTTGCCATCAGAGTCATCAATATTTTTTGCTGTTGCATGTCAAAAAAAACTCATTTTCTTGCACCTACATAAAATAAAATCTACTATCTTTGCTCCAAACAACAATCTAACTATTCTACCTCAGATTAACCATAGCACATTGATGCTAATTTGACCGCTATATATTATGGTAACAGCAATGATACTTCTACAACTCGCCATTGTCTTGGCTCTTATTTTTATAGGTGCCAGAGTGGGTGGCGTTGGCCTGGGAATCTACGGAATGGTAGGTGTCTTTATCTTGGTTTTTATATTTGGTTTAAAACCTGGAAACATCCCGATTGACGTCATGCTCATCATTGTTTCGGTCATCACGGCCGTTGCTTCCCTGCAAGCCGCAGGCGGTATGGATTATTTAGTGGGCTTGGCAGCAAAGTTTTTACGCCGCCATCCTCACCATATCACGTTTTATGGGCCACTCACCACTTGGCTTTTTTGTCTGGTAGCAGGAACAGCACATACCGCTTACTCGCTTCTTCCCATCATATCTGAGGTAGCCACCAATTCAAAGATTCGCCCCGAACGCCCCATGAGTGTGGCAACTATTGCCGCATCACTGGGTATAACGGGTAGTCCGGTATCGGCGGCGACGGCAGCAGTCATCAGCACAGACCTGTTAGGAGGTAGCGGAATTGAGTTAAAAGATATTCTACTCATCAGCGTTCCCGCCTCTCTCATTGCCATTCTCGTCTCTTCGTTTGTACAGAATTTCGTTGGAAAGGAATTGGAAGACGACCCGGAATACCAACGTCGGGTGCGAGAAGGATTGATTCAGCCCGAGGCAGAGATGAAAAAGCTGCAAGAATTAGAGCATCATCCGGAGCCACGGGCGAAATGGGCAGTGGCGGCATTCCTGATGGGTGTGCTGTTGGTTATCTTCTTTGGATCATTCCCCCAACTGCGTCCCACCTTCATGACAGACAGCGGTGAGACACGCCTCTCAATGGCCGAAACCATCGAAATCATTATGATGGGCGTGTCAGCACTCATTCTTGTCTTAGGCAAAGCCGATGTAAAACAAGTGGTAAGTGGCAATATCTTTGCGGCGGGTATGAGTGCGATGGTTGCCATATTCGGTATAGCGTGGATGGGCGACACCTTCTTTAATGGCAATATAGATTTTTTCAAAGAGCATATTGCCGACCTTGTCAATCAATATCCTTTCCTTTTCTCCATTGCTTTGTTTATTATGTCCATTATGCTGTTCTCACAAGCAGCCACTGTTCGCACGCTTTATCCCTTGGGCATAGGCTTGGGCATTCCTCCATTAGCATTGATTGCCATGTTCCCCGCAGTTAACGGCTACTTCTTTATACCTAATTATCCCACTGAAGTGGCAGCAATCAACTTCGACAGAACAGGCACAACCCGCATCGGCAGATATGTTCTTAACCATTCTTTCCAACTCTCAGGCTTTATCACCACCTTTGTATCTATAGGGGTGAGCTATCTTATCATCAGCTTTTTTTATTAAGGTGAGAAGCCTATGGGCAAACTTAGAACTACCGGAACATACCTAAGAAGCCCCGCAAACCTGAGGTCTTCAAGACAAAAAAACTCCCTCTATCACGCCAATCAACAATCATTTATATTATTAAATCCATTTTACTAACATCTAAAAAACCAAACAATCATGAAAAAGAATTATTTTTTACTGTTGCTTTTCGCTTTGACGCTCAGCGTAAGCGTAATGGCTAAGCCTAAGATTAGAATTGTGGCTACAGGTGGAACAATTGCAGGTGTCAGCACTTCTGCAACATCTTCTGCCTACAGTGCAGGTCAAGTGGGTATTCAAAGTTTGATTCAAGCAGTGCCACAGATGCTCGACGTGGCAGACATCAGTGGCGAACAGCTTGTGAGCATCGGTTCGCAAGACATGAACGATGAGGTTTGGCTAAAACTGGCTAAACGTATCAACCAGCTACTGAACAATGAAGGCTACGACGGTGTTGTGGTAACACACGGAACAGACACAATGGAAGAAACGGCTTACTTTCTCAATCTCACCACACGCAGTGACAAACCGGTGATATTGGTGGGAGCTATGCGACCCTCAACTGCCATGAGTGCCGACGGTCCGGCCAATCTCTATGCTGCTGTTATTGCTGCCGCAGCTCCTCAATCTAAGGGAAGAGGCGTGATGTGCTGCATGAACAGCAACCTCTACGATGCAAAAGATGTTATCAAAATGCACACTACCGACCTTGCTACTTTCCAAGGTGCCAACCACGGAAAGGTGGGTTATATCTATAATGGCGAAGCTATCTACAACCGCACATTGGAAAATCTACACACCACAAAAAGTGTTTTCAATGTAGACAATTTGAACAGCTTACCTCA
>JALEWR010000156.1 GCA_022783515.1 Prevotella sp. | reverse complement strand
TCGATAAACTTGTCAACCATCAAGGTCGACTCTATCATCTGTGGAGCTATATACTTGCCGTTGGAGGTTTTAAAGAGGTCTTTTAATCGTTCGGTCAGATAGAGTTGCCCATCCTTCATATATCCGGCATCGCCCGTACGGAAATAACCTTCTTCGTCGAATGCCTGTTCGTTGAGAGTCTGACGTTTATAGTAACCGGGAGTGATGGTAGGACCTTTCAATAATATTTCATCGTTATCACCAAACTTAACGGAAATGCCGTCCAACACACGTCCAACAGAACCGACAGTTGTAGGTTGAGAAAGCCAATCGCAACATACAGTGGCTGTACTTTCGGTCAAGCCGTAACCCACTAGCATTTTTATTCCGATGGAATTGACAAAAAGCTCGATGGCAGGTGCCACGGCAGCTCCTGCAGTGGGGAAGATATGAGGATGTGTAAGACCCAATTGCTTACGCACCAAGCTCAACACCATCTTATCCATCACCTTATATTGCAAGGCTAATGACAAAGGCGGACGCTTGCATTTTCTTACATAATCCAAGTTATACCTGCGTCCCACTTCCAAGGCATGCCTAAACAACTTACGCTTGATGGGCGAAGCCTTTCCGATGGTTTCTTCCACCTTATTATATACTTTCTCCCAAAAGCGTGGCACAGAGGCCATACATGTGGGGTTGGTTTCTACCATCGACTTCAAGATATCCTGCGGGTTGGTGTTGACAATCAATTCGCCTCCCACGGTTAACACCAGCATATCCCAAGCTCTTTCAAGGACATGCGAGATAGGAAGGAAAGTGATGACACGGTCGCGACTATTCACCGGCACATACTTTCCATTGGCTTTCATCGCAGCCATAAACTGACCGTCGGTAAGTATCACACCCTTGCTGTCACCCGAAGTGCCACTAGTGTAAAGGATACTACAAATATCGTCGCTCGAAGCTTGCTTAGCCAACTCGTCCACCTCAATCTGTCGAGGCAGTCCATCAGCCAAACGAAGGAAGTCGGCAAAATAAATGGTATTGGGGTCGTGCGTACTGATGCGTACTGTTCTATCAAAAATGATAATCTTCTCCAATGTGGGACAAAGGTGAAAAATCTTTCTTGCCTTGTCGTATTGCTCCTGTTCGCCCACAAAAAGGATGCGTATCTCGGCATCGTTGATGATATATTGCAACTGCTGTTCGCTACTGGTGGCATAGAAAGGCACGGTAACCGCCCTAATGCCCCATGCTCCATAGTCAGTATAAAAATATTCTGCTGCATTCTGCGAGAATACGCCAATATTCTCTTGAACCTTCACACCGAGGTTCAGAAGGGCGTTAGACACCGCTTTCACCTTCATGGAAAAATCGTCCCATGTAATGCTTCTCCACGCCTCTTCACCAAACTCATGATAGGTCAACACTCGTTTCTTACCATATTTTTTGGCTTGTTCGTGAATCAATACAGCCAAATGACATAAAGTTTGCATAATAACGTCACTTTAAATATTTACTGACACAAAGATAATATAAATAAGAAAAACGAGAGAACATAGCGGCTCTTTTTACTAAAAGATTTGAAATATTCCCCAAAAATTGGTGAAACTCTCACGCTTTCTTCAGTAGCCAATAACCCAAACAGCCGCCTACCAGAGACGCAGCAAAAATGCCCACCTTGGCTTGTACCAGCCATTCGCCTTGCGAAAGGGCAAGGGTAGAGACAAACATCGACATGGTGAAACCGATGGATGCCAAGAAGCCAAGACCCAGGAGGTGTCGCATGGTAAAGCCATCGGGCAACTTTGCCATGCCCATCTTTACCAAGAGCCATGTAAAACCTACCACTCCTAAGGGTTTACCAATTAAAAGTCCGAGAGCCACACCTGCCATCACCGGGGTGGACAAGAGTCCGGACACATCCATACCAACAAACGACACACCTGCATTAGCCACGGCAAAGATGGGCAACACCACAAAGGTCACCAACGATGCCATGCGATGTTCCAGCCGTTGCAAAGGGGGAATAGCTTGTGTGGCGTCGTCCTTGATTTGCGAGAGAATCTCCACCTGCTCTTCTTCCAACAATCGCACCTCGTTGCCATCGGCCTCGAGAAAATCTTTCAGATGTTTTTTCAATCGCTGCACATAGACATTCTCACTCATCGACGAGTCGGCCGGCACCATAAAAGCCGACAAGACGGCGGCGATAGTGGCATGAATGCCCGAGAGCAAAAAGGCCGTCCACACACCCACAAAGGCAACAACGAGATAGAACAGAACGTTTTTAACGCCTAACTTATTGGCAATAAACATCAGCGAGAGAAAGCCAAAGCCTATCATCAAATTGCCCATTGAGATTTCAGAGGTATAAAACAGGGCGATAATCAGCACAGCCCCTAAGTCGTCGACAATGGCTAAGGTGGTAAGGAAAACCTTCACTGCCACCGGAACCCGGTCGCCTAAGAGATAGACCACCGCCAAAGCAAAGGCTATATCCGTTGCCATGGGTATCCCCCACCCTGCAGCCGTGGCTGTGGAATGATTGAGAAGCATATACACCAAGGCGGGAACCATCATGCCGCCGAGGGCTGCTCCGATGGGTAGGATGGTATTGCGGGGGTTGGACAATTCGCCACCGATAAACTCGCGTTTCAGCTCCAATCCCACCACAAAGAAGAAGACAGACATCAGGCCGTCGTTAATCCAATGGTGAAGACTATAGTTGAGATAGGCCGTATCATCAAACACAAAGCCCAATTTCTGTTCTAACAGATGATGATAGGCATCTCCCCATGCCGAATTTGCCAGCAACAAAGCCAACAAGACACTCAAACCCAACACTATGCCGCCCGACTTCTCTTGTCCCATAAACAACTGAACGGGGGCCACTATTCTATTATTAATCGCTTTTTCTATTTTCTTTCTCATTATTATAATATCCTTATTTGCGGTTATTCTTTATCTTCTTTCCAAGCCTTAGCCATCCATAAGACCGGAAATGACGATATATTCCGACATACAAATATACAAAAAAAATGTGGTTTTCTTGCATTGGGATAACAATAAGCAGCGACACACGCAACACCCCTCCCCAACCTCCCCAAGAAAAGAACAGTTTGCAACAAGGTGTCAAATTAAAAAAGTAAAAGAACAAAAAAGCAACGACAAGTCAGAATCGGAGAAATTGCACAATAAAAACCGGGGCTTATAACGTCCAAAAAGGAGCGTCGGCACCACCGAAGCACACTTTGAACTTGAATAAGGCTGTTTTCATACATTCCTCATTATCAAGCATTTACACCCAATACATTTCTTTTCGATAATCAAAACAGCCTATTTTACCCAACAATTCAGCCTCTTTCACTCCGCCAAACCATATCTTTCGCCCTGCAATACATCCTCTTTCGCCCGGTAAAACCTATCATTTTACAATGCAAAACGATAACAATCGCCCTCTCCTGCCATTCATTCCACTCTCCCATCGCTTGTTTTTCAGCCATTCAAAGAAAAATTTCAGCTAAAAGAGAAGTAAGGAATGTAAAGAAACAAGAACACAATCGAAGAAATTGCACAATAAAATTCGGCTCAACACACAATCGTATTCTGACCAACCTTACCCCCTCCCGGCATCTCACAAGGAAAGGAAAGATGGGTAAACAACTATACATAAAACAGTTTTTTTAAGCAACAACACACCCAACCATCCACAATTTCAAACAACGGCATACACCACTTCTCACCACATCTTTCATGTCATCACCTCACAAATATTCTTGATAATGCCGTAAAGAGTTGTGGATGTCGTCGCCAAAACCACTCTTTTCCATATAGAGCAACTTGCCGACGCAACAAAAAGACCAAAGAGAGGAGAGGACGAAAAGATGTTTTCGAGGTTCTTTTATAATTTTGTGGAGAAAAGTGGCGAGATGTGGGGAATTTTATATAACTTTGGCATGTAAATATTGCTATACATATTTATATGCGTTTTTTAGGAAACATAGAGGCGAAGTTGGATGATAAAGGCAGGGTGTTTCTGCCGGCCACATTCCGCAAGGTGTTGCTGACATCTTGCGAAGAGAGCATGGTGCTTCGCAAAGACATCTTCCAACAATGCCTTGTACTTTACCCCGAAAGCGTATGGAATAAGCAAATGGATGCTCTGAGAAAACGCCTTTCACGTTGGAACAGTACCGACCAACAGGTTTTTCGCCAGTTTGTGTCGGACGCAGAGTTCATCAGCATCGACGGCAACGGCCGTATTCTCATCCCCAAACGCTATCAGCAGTTGGGCGGATTAGAACAAAAGATTAAGTTTATCGGCATGGGCGACACCATCGAGATATGGGGCGAAGCACAAACCCATGAGCCTTTTATGAAGGCAGAAGATTTTGCCAAAGCCATAGAGGATACGCTCAGCTTTGAGGCGGAAGACTGTTTTTCCCTCTAAAAGCCACCAGTTTACCATTGCGTTATTCGTCTATTTGCCCCTACACTGACAAGAAAAGAGAGAACAAAAGACACATCAAATAATGATGAAGACAGCAGAAACTTATCACGTTCCTGTGCTACTCCACGAAAGTGTGGATGCACTCAACATCACTCCCGGAGGTATTTACATCGACGTTACCTTTGGCGGTGGCGGCCATTCGCGTGAAATTCTGCGTCGTCTGCAAGGCAACGCTCACCTTTTTTCATTCGATCAGGACCCCGATGCAGAGGCAAACATGATAAAAAACATGCAAGGAGAGACGTGGGGACAGCACGAAAGGAATCATTTCACCTTTGTGCGATCCAACTTCAGATACATCAAAAACTGGATGCAATACTACGAAGTGGAACGGGTAGACGGTATTTTGGCCGACTTAGGTGTTTCGTCTCACCACTTCGACAATGAGAGCCGCGGCTTCTCTTTCCGTTTCGATGCACCGCTCGACATGCGTATGAACAAACGGGCCGGCATCACAGCTGCCGACATTCTCAACACTTATGACGAAGAACGATTAGCCGACATCTTCTTTCTCTATGGCGAACTGAAGTCGGCTCGCCGCATGGCGTCGCTCGTGATGAAAGCCAGAAGCGAACGTCCGCTGCTCACCACTCAAGATTTTATCCATGTGGCAGAGCCTCTTTTCAAGAGAGAGAGGGAGAAAAAAGAGATGGCAAAGCTGTTTCAAGCACTGCGGATAGAGGTCAACCACGAGATGGATGCCCTCAAAGAGATGCTCCTGGGGGCTACCCAACTGCTCAAACCCGGCGGCAGATTGTCGGTTATTACCTACCACAGCTTAGAAGACCGCATGGTGAAAAACATCATGAAGACAGGTAATATTGAGGGAAAGATGCAACAAGACTTCTTCGGACGTATTGAAACACCCTACAAGCTGGTCAACAACAAGGTGATAACTCCCGACAATGACGAACAAGAGAGTAACCCAAGAAGCCGAAGTGCCAAACTAAGAATTGCAGAAAAGAGATGAAAGAGAAAGAATTTTCGACAGAAGATACTTACAAACTGACCATAGAAACAGGGTTGGATGATGAGGATAACCGTCCGGACGGAGGGCGGAAAGACAAAGAGGGCGACAACTCAACACCCCCTGCCAACCCTGCCATTCACAGACATCCCGGAGAAGAGAGAAAAAAGCAACCCCAAGACAATAAACCCCAAGACAGGCAAAATAAAGAAAAGACAAGAGAAAAGGCAACGGCCTCAACCGCCAAGAAAGGCAACAAAGACAATCGCAACGAAGACAATGCCTTCTTTTCTGCCACCACTCTCAAAAAGGTTCTTGGCGGTGACATCCTATCAACGGCAACTGTCCGTAAGCAGATAGGACTCATCACACTCATCGTTGGTTTTATCATCATACACGTTGCGGTGAGATATAGCTGTCAACAAAAGCTCATCGAGATAGACAAACTGCAAAAAGAGCTGCTCGATGTGAGATACAAATCGCTGTCGAGCAATAGTTTGATAACAGAGAAAAGTAGGGAAAGCAATGTCTTGAAGTTTCTAAGAGAAAACAACGACAGTACACTTAAAATGCCCAGTCAACCACCTTATATTATAAATGTACCCTCAGAATGAGTAATTTCGACCGCAAAAAAATCATGCCTCGCTATAGTGCCATCGCCGTTGTGATGACACTGGTGGCTCTTACGGTTGTGGGTAGGGCATTATATATCATGACGGGGCAACGCGACTACTGGATGGAAGTGGCAGCAAGACAAAAGAAAGACAGCGTGAGCGTCAAGCCTATCAGAGGCAATATTCTTAGCTGCAACGGTCAGCTGATGGCCAGTTCGCTACCCGAATTCAAACTCTTTATCGACTTTCAAGCAATCAGCGATGCCAAGAACGACTCGCTATGGGAGGCGAAAGTAGACACGTTATGCCTGGCTTTGAGTCATATTTTCCCCGAAAAATCGGAAAAAGCTTTTAAGAAACACTTTGAAGAGGGCAGAAAAAAGATGAGCCGCCATTGGCCCATCTGGAAAAAACGTGTCGACTATAACACTTATTCTGAGGTGCGATCGCTACCGTTCTTTAGCATGTCGCCCTATAAAAGCGGTTTTCACACCAGCGAATTTAACGCCCGCCAGCGACCTTATGGTTCGTTGGCAGGCAGAACCGTAGGTGACCTTTTTGGTGCCAAAGACACTGCCCGCTTTGGTTTGGAACTCTCGTATGACTCCATCCTGCGTGGAACCAATGGTATCATCCATCGCCGAAAGGTACTCAATAAGTTTCTCGACATTATGGACACACCGCCTATTGACGGGTCGGACATTGTCACAACCATTGACGTGAACATGCAAGACTTGGCAGAACGTGCTGTCATCAACGAACTTGTAAAAATCAATGGCAATGTGGGTGTAGCCATCGTGATGGAGGTCAGCACCGGAGACATCAAAGCCATCGTCAACATGGAGAAATGTTTTGATGGCGAATATCGTGAGGTGAAGAACCATGCGGTGAGCGATTTGCTCGAACCGGGATCGGTATTTAAGGTGGCATCCCTACTCGTTGCCTTGGACGATGGTGTTGCCGACACAGCCCAGATGGTGGCAACAGGCACCGGACAATGGCAGATGTATGGCAGAACGATGAGAGACCACAACTGGGTGAAGGGTGGCTATCGCACCATTTCGCTAGCTCGTGCCTTAGAAGTAAGTTCAAATATAGGTATCAGCAGGGTGATAGACGACAACTATCACAAAGAACCCGAAAAGTTTATCCGTGGCATTTATCGCACAGGATTGGCTGCCGACTTCAGGATTCCGCTTGTGGGATCGACCTCGGCACGCATCCGTATGCCTCAAAAAGCTCGCAACGGACAATGGAAAAACTGGAGTAACACGGCATTGCCATGGATGAGTATCGGTTACGAAACACAGATTCCGCCCATCTCCACGCTGGCTTTCTTCAACGCCATCGCCAATGACGGCCGTATGATGCGTCCTCGCTTTGTATCGAAAGTGGTGAAGAATGGCGAAACCATCATGGAATTTCCACCCGAAGTAATGAAGGGACATGAGCAGATAGCCAAACTCAAAACCATCAAGACCATGCAAACCTTATTGGAGCATGTGGTGTCGCAAGGCACAGGCAAGTGGGCAGGATCGCCTTCTTTCAAGGTGGCCGGCAAGACGGGAACAGCACAGATGTCGAAGGGAAGTGCCGGATACAAGTCGGGTATGATTGATTACCTGCTGAGCTTTGCAGGTTATTTTCCTGCCGATGCACCCCGATACAGTTGCATTGTATGCCTTCAGAAAAGTGGTTTGCCTGCTTCTGGCGGTATCATGGCAGGTGGTGTATTCCATCATATAGCCGAAGGTATTATGGCACAAAGCTTGAAAATAGACGTCCAAGACGCTCGCGACTCGTCATCCATACTTATTCCCGACGTCAAATCGGGCAATTTGATGGCTGCTCATCAGGTGCTGCAACAGCTCGGCATACAGACACGAACCAACTGGGGCGGTTCTTATGCCAATGGCAACCCCATTTGGGGAAAGGCGGCTGTGCCGACATCCAAGAGCATTCAGCTCAACCAATACAAGAGTCAGGCTCGCCATCTGATGCCCGATGTGGTGGGAATGGGTGCCAGAGATGCTGTCTATCTCATTGAGATGAGAGGTGTCAAGACTCGCCTGAAAGGTCGCGGACAAGTGGTTTCGCAATCTATCCCCCCGCACAGCTTTGTGAAAAAAGGAATGGTTTGTGAAGTGAAGCTGGAGTAGGGAAACCTCCCTCAATTCTCTTAAGGAAGGCAAAATGAACAACAACCATTCATGGAATAAAGAAAAAACGAAACAATAAAAACAATAAAAGGAATTAACGGCACTACGGAAGTAAAGCATACTAATAGAAGGAGGTCACACATAATGAAACTAAACGACATTATCAAAAACATCAAACCCGGTCATATCATTGGGTCGACAGAAATAGATGTTACAGGAATCAACATCGATTCACGCCGCATAACACAAGGCCATCTCTTCGTTGCCATGCGTGGCACACAGGTAGATGGGCATCAATTCATTGCAAAAGCCATTGAACAAGGAGCTAACTCTATCCTATGCGAAACACTGCCACAAGACATCGTGGAGGGTGTAACCTATATCGTGGTGCCTTCGAGCGAAGATGCGGTGAGCAAGGTGGCCACCTTATTTTATGGCAACCCATCTAAAAAACTCAAGCTGGTGGGTGTAACAGGAACGAACGGAAAGACCACCATCGCTACATTATTATATAATATGTTCAGAAAGATGGGACATAAGTGCGGACTCCTCTCTACGGTTTGCAACTATATTGAGGACGAAGCGATTCCTGCCAGTCATACCACACCCGACGCCATCGAACTCAACAAGCTGTTGAATGCCATGGTAGAAGCGGGCTGCGAATACGCTTTTATGGAATGTAGTTCGCACGCCATTGCACAAAAACGCATCGGCGGACTCACCTTTGCCGGTGGTCTTTTCAGCAATCTCACTCGCGATCACTTGGATTATCACCAGACATTTGAAAACTATCGTGATGCCAAAAAATCCTTCTTCGACTCATTGCCTAAGTCGGCTTTTGCCATAACCAATGCCGATGACAAAAATGGCATGGTGATGGTGCAAAACTGTAAGGCAAACATCAAGACTTATTCGACCAAGAAAATGGCAGACTTCAAGGCTCATATCATCGAATGTCACTTTGAAGGTATGTATCTTGAAATCGACCAACACGAAGTGGGTGTACAGTTTATCGGCAAATTCAACGTCAGTAACCTGCTCGCCGTATATGGTGCTGCTGTGATGTTGGGCAAACAACCCGCTGATGTATTGCTGGCAATGAGTACACTACGCAGTGTAAGCGGTCGACTCGACCCCATCACTTCGCCACAAGGCTACACCGCCATCGTGGACTATGCCCATACCCCCGACGCCTTAGAAAACGTTCTCAACGCCATTCACGAGGTATTGGAAGGCAAAGGTAAGGTCATCACCGTATGCGGTGCCGGTGGCAATCGCGACAAAGGCAAACGCCCATTGATGGCACAAGAAGCTGCAAAACAAAGCGACAGGGTGATTATTACCAGTGATAACCCCCGCTTTGAAGAACCGCAAGACATCATCAACGATATGCTCGCCGGCCTGGATCAAGAACAGATGAAAAAGACAATCAGCATTGCCGACCGCCGCGAAGCTATCCGCACAGCCTGCATGATGGCAGAAAAGGGCGATGTTATCCTCATTGCCGGTAAGGGACACGAAGACTATCAGGAAATAAAAGGTGTCAAACACCATTTTGACGACAAAGAAGTGGTGAGAGAAATGATGCAATAAGGCATCATCTTCGCACCCCTCAACAAGTGCCTATTCACGCACCTTACCTTATCATTCATTTAAGCCCATTACCCATGTTATACTATTTGTTCAGATTTTTAGAGCAGTTTGGCATTTCAGGTGCCCATATATGGAGCTATATTTCGTTTCGCTCCTTGCTCGCCCTCATCCTCTCTCTCGTCATTTCCGCTTGGTTTGGCGAGAAGTTTATCAAGTATCTCAAACGCAAACAGATAACCGAAGTGCAACGAGATGCTAAAATCGACCCTTTCGGAACGAGTAAGATAGGTGTTCCGTCGATGGGCGGCATCATCATCATCGTTGCCATTCTTGTGCCTGTCTTACTGTTGGGACGTCTCCGCAACATCTACCTCATCCTCATGATTATCACCACTGTATGGTTGGGTTTCTTAGGTGGAATGGACGATTTTATCAAGATTTTCCGTAAGAACAAAGACGGACTCAAAGGACGATACAAGATTGTGGGACAGGTGGGTATTGGTCTTATCGTGGGATTAGTGCTGTGGATGTCGCCTGATGTGAAGATAAACGAGAACATAGCCATCGAGAAACAGAATGGAAAAGAGATGGTGATACAGCACCGGGCAGAGGCTCGCAAGTCGCTCAAAACCACCATTCCCTTTGTGAAAGGACATAACTTGGACTATGCCAATATAATGTCGTTCATGGGCAAGTATAAGACGGCAGCCGGATGGATTCTCTTTGTGGTGATGACCATCTTCGTGGTTACGGCTGTTTCCAATGGTGCCAACCTCAACGATGGCATGGATGGCATGTGTGCAGGCAACTCCGCCATCATCGGTGTGGCGTTGGGCATACTGGCATACGTCAGTTCCCACATCCAGTTTGCGGGCTATCTCAACATCATGTATATACCCGGCTCGCAAGAATTGGTGGTCTTTTTCTGTGCCTTCATCGGTGCCTTGATTGGTTTCCTTTGGTACAACGCCTATCCCGCCCAAGTGTTTATGGGCGATACAGGTTCGCTCACCATCGGCGGTATCATTGCCGTGGGTGCCATCATCATACACAAAGAGTTGATGTTACCCATCCTCTGCGGTATCTTCTTTGTAGAAAGTTTGAGCGTTATCATGCAGGTTTGGTACTACAAACTCGGCAAGCGTCGCGGAGTGAAACAACGTATCTTTAAACGCACACCCATCCACGACAACTTCAGAACATTAGACAGCCAGTTGGATCCCGACTGTACTTATGTGTGCAAGCATCCCCGAGGTGCGGTTCACGAATCGAAGATAACCATCCGTTTTTGGATTGTTACCATCATTCTGGCAGCCCTCACCATCATCACATTAAAGATTAGATAAAAGTTGACAAGTTAACTTAACCCGTCATCGGGTACATAAAGAAAGATGTAAACGCGGAAAAGATGAAA
>JALEWR010000161.1 GCA_022783515.1 Prevotella sp. | reverse complement strand
AGCCGCAGCATACAGGAAACGGCTCAGGCAGAACCGGTGAAAGGTGTAGTGCTCGACCGCAACGGCGAACCGATTATAGGCGCTT
Organism: Prevotella sp.; assembly: GCA_022783515.1. Classification (GTDB taxonomy): domain Bacteria; phylum Bacteroidota; class Bacteroidia; order Bacteroidales; family Bacteroidaceae; genus Prevotella. Next base: position 25,712 of record JALEWR010000161.1, on the reverse strand, counting down.
CGGTGGCAGTGAAAGGCGGTACAGTAGGCACCATTACCGATTTGGATGGTAAATTCTCGTTGGATGCGCCGCGCAATTCTGTGCTGATCGTCTCCTTCATTGGATATAAGACACAGGAGGTAACTGCTGTTAGCGGTCGACAATTGAATATCACGCTCGAGGAAGATACCAAAACGCTGGACGAAGTTGTGGTTGTGGGATATGGTACACAACGTAAGGAGAGTCTCACAGGTGCTATGCAAAGCATCAAAAGCGATAAACTTCAGAATGTGACCAGTCCGTCGGTTGAGAACCTTTTAAACAGCAAGGCTCCCGGTGTATATGTTGCTCCGGGTTCGGGACAGCCCGGTTCCAGCGGAGCCGTTGTGATTCGTGGTAAAACGACATTGAATGGTATTACTGATCCGTTATGGGTGATAGATGGGGTGATTGTAGGAAACAGTGCCGGCCAGTTGAACCCTGCGGATATCGAGAGCATGACTATTTTGAAAGACGCAGCTTCTACAGCTATATATGGTTCGCAAGGAGCTAACGGAGTCATCGTTGTTACTACAAAGAATCCGCGCGCGGAGAAAATGACAATTAATGCATCGGCAAAAATGGGATTTAGCAGGCTGGACAATGGAAACTTGAAGATGATGAATGGAGCAGAGCTATACGATTATTATGCTTCTTATCAAAATGCAAATGAAATCTCGTTTTCCCGCTGGAATCCGGATTTGAGAAACAGCAACTTTGATTGGTGGAACTTGGCGACTCAAAGTGGATATATTCAGGATTACAATGTTTCTATGCAAGGCGGAGGAGAAAAGCTGCGCTCTTATCTTTCGTTAGGATATTATGATGAGGATGGTGCAGTGAAAGGATATAACTATTCACGTTACAATTTCCGTTTCAAGACGACCTATAAACTTCTTGAACGAATTACGGTTAAGCCTTCAATCAATGGCGCTCGTCGTGACATTGATGATCGGCAGTATTCGGTGACAGCCATGTATTCCATGTTGCCTTGGGATAGCCCTTATGATGAAAAAGGAAACCTTGTTCCTCATCGTTATAGCGGTTGGGTAAATAGCCAGCAGACAAACTATTTGTATGATTTGCAATGGAATCATTCGGAATCTAGGCAATATGAGTTTTCCGGTAACTTGGATTTTGATGTAAAAATTACAGATTGGCTTACTTTTTCTTCGGTCAATAATTACAGATATACGAATCTTTCGACTCATGGCTACTCAGATCCCCGTTCGAGCAACGCTCAAAATGTAGGCGGACGTATTACAGAGTGGAGGCAAGACTGGACACGGAGGTATACCAACCAGATACTCCGTTTCAATAAAGTTTTTGAGAAGCATTCTGTCAACGGATTACTGGCTTATGAGTTTAACGATTATCTCCAAAATTTCGTAGATGTATATGGTACAGGCTTCGTTCCCGGATTTGAGGTACTGCAGGTGACTGCTAAGCCTGAACGTGCCAAAGGATATACAACCGAATGGGCTGTGCAATCTTATTTGTTTAATGCCAATTATGCTTACGACAACAGATACTTGGCTCAGTTCTCTTTCCGTCGTGACGGCGCTTCTAACTTTGGAGACGAAGTGAAATATGGAAATTTCTTTTCCATAAGTGCCGGTTGGAATATCCATCGGGAGCGTTGGTTTAAAGCCGATTGGGTTGACAATCTGAAATTACGTTTGTCATATGGAACAGTGGGGAATCGTCCTTATGATTTATATCCTCAATATGATTTATATGCTGTGGGAGCAAGCTATAACGGTGTCCCGGGTGCGTTAATCTCGCAGATCGGTAATCCCGGACTTACTTGGGAGAAAACTTTTACTACCGGTGTTGGGGTGGATGCTTCTTTCTTTGCTGACCGTCTGCGGCTTGCTCTTGATTTTTATATCAAAAATACTGATAATATCCTTTATAAGGTTCCTATCACCGGATTGACAGGGGTGACCAGTGTTTGGAGGAATATTGGAAAAATGGAAAATAAAGGTATCGAACTAGCTATTGGAGGAGATATCATCCGTAATAAAGACTGGGTGTGGAGTATGGATGTCAATATGGGATACAACAAAAATAAGCTCAAAGACTTGTACAGACAGCTGAATACTGCGGGAGAATATGTGGTACAACCGGTCATAATCAACGACGGCACCTCTATTGCCGGTACGGCGCAGAGAGTCTTGGAAGTTGGTGAACCGGTAGATACTTACTATCTGGTGGAATGGGCAGGAGTCAATCCCGACAATGGTGCGCCCATGTGGTATAAGAACGATGGAAGCGGTGAGAAAACTTCCAAATATGCAGAAGCCAAGCAGACTAAATGCGGCACTTCTTCACCTGATTTGTTTGGCGGATTCTCAACTTCGCTGACATGGAAGAATTTTGATCTGAATGCGGTTTTCGGCTACTCTATCGGGGGACAGATATATAACTACTCCCGTCAGGAATACGATGCGGATGGTACTTATAGTGACCGGAATCAGATGAAGTTGAAAAAAGGATGGAGTCGTTGGCAGAAAGAGGGTGATGTGGCAACACATCCGGTGGCTAAATATAATAATCAGGATAAAGGAAACTCTCCTTCTTCACGCTATTTGGAAAGCAATGACTTTTTGAAAATGCGCTCTCTTACGTTGGGATATAACTTTAAACTGCAGCAATACGGTATCCAGAACCTCCGTTTTTTCTTTACAGGTGAAAACTTGTTTACCATTTCGGGGTATTCGGGTGTAGATCCGGAATTGGCAGCCGGGTATGATGCGGAAGGTAAATTAAGTGTTATGGGTACTGCACTTCCTTCTGTTTATCCTTCTACGCGTAAGTATATGTTTGGATTAAATCTAACTTTCTAATTGGCAAGAGAATATGAAAAAGATAATAATGATATTATTGGCGGCAATAACTTTGGCTGCCTGCGATATTGAGCGTTTGCCGAGTAATAGCATGTCGGCAAGTAAAATAACAGGCGATCCTTCAACATCTTTAGGTGCACTGATGAATGGAATGTATGCGCAGTTGAAAACTTGGTCTGATCCTATGCATCGTTGCGGTGAATATGCCGGCGACAATATGATGATTCGCGGTTCTTCTACAGATGCGTTTTATGAATTTATTTCGTTCTCTCGTACGGCAAAGAATTATCGCTTGCAGAATTTTTGGGACTACGGCTACAAGGCAATTGCCCAGGCGTCTAACATTATATCTATGATAAAAGAGGGACAAGGTGCCGAGATAGACAACAATCTTGGAGAATGTTATTATGTGCGCGGTATGCTGTACTTTTACCTCGCCCGCGCTTACGGTCGTCCTTATTATCAGGCTCCGGATAAAAACTTGGGTGTACCCATTGTTAACGGAACTCCGGAAAATGTATTGGGTGATATGTTGCTGCCCGATAGAGCAACAGTGGAAAAGACTTATGCTCAAGCTATCGAGGATTTGAAAAAGGCGGAAAGCCTGATGACAATTGATAAAGGAGTAGCTTATGCGTCGAAAGAGGCTGCATGGGCAATGCTGTCGCGTATTTATCTTTATATGAGTGGTACTTATGAGTCGCCGAATCGAGAGTATGCGGCGTTGGCTGCAGATTATGCAACGAAAGTGATAAAGTCGAATAAATACACATTGCTGCCACGGGCGGATTTTATGAAATACAATCAAATGAAGCCGGAGAATAACAAAGAGTCTATTTTCGTAGTGAAACGTGTAGCATCCGAATTTTCGGGCTACGACCATTACTATGGCGTTGGAGGTATGTATGCCAATATCGGTGGCATGGGATGGGGTGAGATGTATGCTAGTGCGAAATATATAGACCTGCTTAATGAAACCGGACGTAATGACTGGCGTCCCGACAGCTATAAAATTGTTGATGCAAGGGCGGCATTTATCGAACCTACCTACTATAAGTCGGAAAATGGGAAGATGAGAAAAGTAATCAGGTTTATCAAGCCTACTCTTCCGGCGAAAGTGAACATTACGTTGAATGACAATATTGGATATAACTATGTACAAGCCGATTTCAGTGAAGAAGGTGGTAAGTTTTATGCTATAGAAAAAGCGGTAACTCAATATGAAAGAAGTTTGGATGATCCTGATAAACTGGTGGCTAAAAAAGGAGCTGACGGCAAGACGGAAGTAAAAGATGTCAAGTATGAACTTGATTTAGTATCCGAAGAAGATGGTTATTTCAAGGTGAAAAAATACAATGCCGGTAACAATGTAACCCCTATACTTATCGATCTGGCAGGAACGCAAGATTATTTTATAATTTTGAATCGTGCATATCCTCAGTTTTATATTACCAAATGTTCTCGTGAAGGAGAAGATTCTCATTTACATTCACCGGTCATTAGCCGATTGGGAGAAATATTTTTGAACAGAGCCGAGGCGTATGCCAAAATGGGTGAGTATGGGAAAGCGTTGATTGATTTGAATACGATTCGGGGACGTTCTATCGAAGGAGGAGAATATCCTGATCTTTCTGCTGATAAAGCCGGAGAGTTGATTGATAAGGAGCGTCAGTTGGAATTGGCGTTTCAAGCAGAGCGTAGCTATGATGTCTTCCGTAATGGAAAATCTTTGCAGCGTCGTTATCCAGGACCTCAAAAACAGTTTGAAGATGTACCTGCTACCGATTTTCGTGTAGTGTATTATATACCGCAGGATGCCATTAATTCTTATCCAGGCACGCTGACTCAGAATCCTACGGACAACAGTAACGTAATCTTGCACTAGACTAACCTCTTATAGATTTTAAAATTTAATAGAGCCATGACAAAACTCTTTCTGAATATTGTCATGGTTCTTTTTTTGCATAAAAACAAGTTTGAATGAAGGCTTTTAAACTGGGAGTTTCTTCATTTGGTAGGATTTTATATGTATAACGGATTCTCAAGTGGAGTATTTTTAATTACTATGGCCGGAAATTTGTGCAGAATCTATGTTTGTTTGGATTGTTGAGGTTTCCGATAAATATTACTGAAGAAAACGAGATAGGCTATTTTTTGTGAAAGAGGTGAAAATTAATAAATATTTATCTAAAGCAGTGTCTATGGTATATTTAACATTTGAGCTGTTACAGAATATACATTTTTTATTCATAAGCTTTCAAATGCTGCAAAGGTAATAAATAAAGGACATTCGAGAGGTTTTCAGCCTACCAAATGTCCATTACGCCGTTTCTTATTATTTATTGATGAGTAGAAAGGCTTTAATTGCGGCTTGTTGAGAAAGTTCTTCAACGAGTTGTTGGATGTAGGCCCGTTTCCAATCGTTCTCTTTATAAAGGTTTGTGCCATATTGCAGCAAGTCTATATCCATACGCACCACACCCTTTTTTCGCTCTTCTTTGGTGCTATGTAAGTGGTTTTCTATTTGCTTTATTTGTTTCTTTATGTCTTCGTAGCTATTGGTTGTCCATCCGCAGACAATCATATTGATAAAGTCGGGCGATTGAATATCGATGGGTTTTGTGTTGATTGCAGAAGAAAAGATGCAGTTATTCCACAAGCTATTAATCATATTTTGAGCTTGTTTGATATTCTTTTTTGCCTCGGTATTAGAACCCAGAGCCAATAAAAAGAAGGTTTTATCACATTTATCCATACTTGTGTCTCTTATTCTTTTCTTTATCTTATGCCATGAACTACTTTATTTCATCGTTATGCTGATTATTCCGGCAACTCATAACCATCTGTCTACTGAAAGATTGCTATGGTTTTGTTAAGCAAAACAGGCTGAATTGGTTGGGAAGATAGGCCGAATAGATATTCAATTTAGTCTGACTTGCTCTTCAATTTAGTCTACATTCTGATTCTTTCTGCCAGCCTTGCATAGCTATTCTGCTTTGTTTGAGAGATTGAGTGAACTCTTATGAGCGGTTGTATAAATCCTTATAAGAAATAAAACGAACTTTTATGCGAGATAGAACGACAGCAATAAACCGGCCGATAGTGTGAGGCCATAGATAAAGATGTTGCGTGCTGTTTCGCTCAAGATAAGGTTCAGCTCTTTACCCTGATTAATTTTTACCATTCGATGATAGGTCTTCAGGTGCAAATAAACATAGAGTAGGGGAAGAATGGCTGCCCAAGTGCGGTGAGTGAGGATAAAGACAAAGCCCGAAAGAGCAATGAGAATGCCTGTTGCCCAATACAAATCTCTGCCTCTTTCCGCTCCTAATCTCACAATCAAAGTGCGTTTCCCCACACGTCTGTCGTTGTCGATATCGCGATAATTGTTAACTATGAGCAAGTTGTCGATAACCAATCCGCATAAAAAAGCAGCATAAATAACCTCCCAAGAAAATTGAGGGAGGTGGGAAGGCATTGTCAAATAGTAGGTCATACACACGGGAATGAAGCCGAAGAACACCAAAACCAAAACGTCGCCTAAACCTCGATAGGAGAGCGATGTGGTATATAAAAAGGCAAAAATCATACAGAGCACACCCACGAGAATGGTCATCCAACCGCCATAAAACACCAGTGGCAGACCTATAATGCCCCCTAGCAGAGTGGTATATATCATGGCTTTTTTCATAACAGATGCGTCTATCCATCCCTTGGCACAAGCTCTTTCCGGTCCCAATCGTGTTTCATCGTCATTTCCTTTTATAAAATCGAAGTAGTCGTTGATAAAATTGGCGTCAATCTGCATGATGAACGCAAATAAGAAACAAAGGAGGAGAGGAACGAAACGGATGTTTTCTTGTGCATCGGTATAGGCAAACGCACTGCCAATCATCACCGGTACGGCAGCTCCTGTTAATGTTTTCGGCCGAGCAGCCAATAGCCAGGCCTTCAACGAGTGTTTCTTTATCTCTGTCATCTTTTCTTTATTGCTTAAAATACCTATGGCTTATGCCTTGAACTATTTGCAAAATTAAACATTAATCATTATATTTGCAAGATAAAATAATTTGTATGATAGCTTTAGGAGTTCAACTTGATTTGATGGAATTCATTGAAAATAAGATTTTACCTCGTTACAATGAATTTGATAAGGCTCATCAATTGCCCCATGTCATGAATGTTATTAAGCGGTCGCTCGAGCTGGCTTCACGAATAGGAGCCGACGCCAACATGGTATATGCCATAGCTGCCTATCACGATTTGGGTTTAGAGGGGCCGCGTGCTATTCATCATTTAACGAGTGGAAAAATTCTTCTGGCAGATGCCCGACTAAAAAAATGGTTTAGCAACGACCAAATTATCATCATGAAAGAAGCGGTAGAAGACCATCGGGCATCAAGTTCTCATAGTCCGAGAAGCATATATGGCAAGATTGTTGCCGAGGCTGATCGTGAGTTAGAGCCACAAACTGTTTTCCAAAGAACCATCGAGTTTGGTCTTGCCCACTATCCCGAGATGGATAAGGAACAACAGTGGCAACGCTTTTTAGAACACTTAGATAACAAGTATTCTGCTCATGGATATATCAAGTTGTGGATTTCAGGTTCGGACAATGAACGTTATCTTCAAGAAATAAGAGAGCGTCTTGTGAATAAAGACGAACTGCGAAACACTTTTGATGAAATTTATTTAAAAGCGATTCAAGCCTGACAGAAATAAGAGGTATATATTTGGAGCATTAGAAAGAATGGTGTAAATTTGCAGTACGATTAAGAAAAACGATATTGGGTTGTATCGGTTAGATTGGGGTACTCTTCAAATAAAAATCGAAAACCGAGCAAGTTTCTTTTGCTAATGGCGGGCCACGACCTTTCGGGGTTAGCTGTAAAGCCGGTGGATTACAAAGGCGGGGAACTCTCAAAACATGTATAGTTCAGAGTTTTCATCACATCATCGGTATAACCCTCTTTAAAATAATTAGGCAGGATCATGGTTCCTGCCTTTTTTATTAAAGAGATAGTGGACTAATCGTAAAAAGAGTATTGTTCAACTGAATAAGAATAGAAGTTTATGTTTTCTGGAATAATAGAAGAAATGGCCACCTTAGTGGATATCAAAAGAGAAGAAGGTAATATTGATTTTACCTTTCAATGTTCGTTTACCCATGAATTGAAAATAGATCAGAGTGTGGCTCATAATGGTGTGTGCTTAACTGTTGTTAGTATGAATGGTAGCGAATATACCGTTACTGCCATGAAAGAAACCTTGGATAGATCCAACTTGGGTGTGTTGAAAGTGGGCGACCGCGTTAATGTAGAAAGGTCAATGAAGATGAATGGTCGCTTGGACGGACATATTGTGCAAGGTCATGTCGACACCACAGCACGTTGTACTGAGGTGAAAGATGCCGCAGGTTCTACCTATTTTACCTTTGAGTATGCCGTAGATGTAGCAATGGTTCAACGCGGATATTTCACTGTGGATAAAGGATCGGTTACGGTTAATGGTGTGTCGCTCACTGTTTGCGAACCCACCGCCAATACCTTTACTGTTGCAATCATCCCTTATACTAAAGAGCATACCAACTTCTGTGATATAGAAGTTGGCTCTGTGGTTAATTTGGAGTTTGATATTTTAGGTAAATATATAGCTCGTATGCAAAGTTTGGTGAATGTCTGACAACTTAAAAGTCGAGCATTGAGAATTGAAGAATATCGGAATCATCGTTATCCAGGTGAGTTCGCTAATGATAAACGATAAAATTAGAATAGTTATGAGAAAAGGAAAGTTTCTTATTTTGATGCTACTTGTATCGCTGTTGGCGTCATGTGGCACTACAACTACTGTGCCAATCACGGGCAGGAAGCATACCTTGTTGGTGAATGACCAACAGATTTTAAGTTTGAGTCAGCAGGAGTATAATAAGTTTTTGCAGTCTTCACGCAAGTCAACCAATAGTGTTCAATCGGCTATGGTTCAACGTGTGGGGCAGAAGTTGGCCACTGCGGTAGAAAGTTATTTAAGAGTCAATGGCATGGAAAGCGAAATAAAGAATTTTGCTTGGGAGTTTAACTTGGTGCAAGGTTCGGATGTGAATGCCTTCTGTATGCCTGGTGGAAAGATTGCTGTATATGAAGGCTTATTACCAGTTACGCGTGATGAAGCTTCGCTTGCAATCGTTATTGGACACGAAATTGCTCATGCTGTGGCTAAGCACTCCGCCGAGCAGATGTCGAAGAAGATGCGACAATCTTATGGAAGTCAAATTGGCGGTACTATTCTTGGGGCCATTGGCGGTAATACCATTGGTTCGTTGGCACAGACTGCAGCTAATCAATACTTCTCATTCCAAAACTTGAAATATTCAAGAACCCACGAAATTGAAGCCGACCACATAGGTTTAATCTTTGCAGCGATGGCAGGTTATGACCCCAGAGTGGCTGTAGACTTCTGGAAGAGAATGGCAGCACAGAGTTCAAAGCAAGGTTCTGATATGTTTAGTAGCCATCCTTCTGACGACAAGCGTATTGCTGCCATACAGCGTTCGCTGCCTGAAGCCTTGGCGTATTATCAACAAAGTCAGCCGGCAACACCTGCGGTGAAGAGTGGAACACAGACCACTACCACAACAAAGAAGACTTCCGGGTCTGTGTCTGCATCAAAATTATATAAGAAAACAGCCGCTAAGAAAAAGTGATAGTTAACAGATTTGTTAGCTTATTAGATAGAAAACAGCTGATAAATAGTTCTATGATCTATTTATCGGCTGTTGCGTTATGATGAGTTTTACAAGAAAGATTATCTCGTTTTTATCGTCAGCTCAATATAAACCTAACTGATAGTTAACACGTTTACTTAATTTGAGTTCGGCACTTTTAGTGGTGTTCAGGCACAACGGCAAAATAGAGTAGGTCTTCCTCACCATTGTTGACCATGAAATGACTATGGCCCATTGGGCAATAATGCACTTGCCCTGCATGTACTTCTTCTATTTGTCCATCATAATGGCATGTGGCAACACCTTGAAGCACAAAGACTATCTCGCAGTTTTCGTCATGCGAATGTAGTCCGCTCGATGCTCCAGGTTTAAGAATGTGCCTCATGATCTTACACTTATCATCCATATAATTGCGGGCGTGCAATTCTCCTTTACCACCTCTAAACCCCTCAATCACGGTTGTTGTTATTTTTTCAAAGTCTATAATCATTGTTCTCTTTTTTAGTTTGTTACGACAAAAATACAAAATATCTATTATAAATGTCCTCAGAATGAGCAAAAGCTATGCTTATCTTTTTTGGTAAACTACATATATAATAGTGGGGGCACCAATTAATGGAGTAACAACATTGAGTGGAAGAATACCATTTTCGCCCGGTAAATAGCACAAGATATTACACAATAGAGCTACAACCGCTCCCGCTAATAACGTGATAGGCATGAGTAGGCGTAGATTATCGGTGCGTGCAATCATTCGGGCAATATGTGGAACCGCCAAACCGATAAAGGCAATAGGTCCGCAAAAAGCTGTTGTTATGGCGGTGAGGAGGCCGGTAATGAGTAAAAGTCGGTTGCGAATACTATTGGTGTTCACTCCCAAACTTTCAGCATATTCCTCGCCTAATAATAGAATATTAAGTGGTTTTATCAGCAATAAAGCCCCCATTAGTCCTATCATAATACTGCCAATAAAGAAAGGTATATTGCTCATAGAAACACCAGCGAAACTACCCATACCCCATACCAAATAAGACTTCACACCTTCATCGGTGGCAAAGAAATTGAGTAGCGAAATGGCAGATGAAGAGAGATAGCCAATCATCATACCTATGATAAGTAGCATCACGCTGTTTCTGACCCATTTAGAGAAGAGAAAAATGATGCAGGTTACTGCCATTGCTCCGATAAAAGCCGCGAAGAGTATAGCCACAAACCCTGTAAAATTGAAGTTCTCTATGGATATGCTGCCCCCAAAGAGAAGAAGAACCACTGCTACGCCTAAGGCTGCACCACTGCTGATACCAAAGATAGAAGGGCCTGCTAAGGGATTCCGGAAAGCCGTTTGTAGCATCAAACCACTCACCGCCAAGGCTGCCCCGCAGAAAAGAGCAGCCAAGGCTTGCGGCAAACGTGCTTGCCATATAATAAATTGCCAGGATTCTTTGTAGCCTTCCTTGCCTGATAGTATTTGCAAAACATCGAGAAAGGGAATGGAAACACTTCCTACAAGTAGATTGGAGAGAAACAATATCCCAATAAGGCCAATCAGTGGAAGGGTATATTTTTGTGCTTTACTCATTTCACTTGTTTAAAATAACGTAGTTGTTGTTTGTCTTTTGAGGGATGAAGGAGAATGATAAAGTCTTTTAAAAGATAGTCGGGACGGAATGGAGTTTCTTCAAAATAGGGTTTATACGAAGCATTGCAAGCCCAGATGTTTTGTGTTTTAAAAGCCTTGAGTGTGCGATAGCCCCCATATTCGGCTAATAATTCATTACGAGTGATGTCGTTTTTATCATTATACTTGAATATCCAAACATCCGATTCGCCCGCTTTTTCCAATACATTTTCAAATGCCATGGGGATGCTTCCGCTTGCCGAAGTGTCAGAGAAAGGATATTTTGCACCGGCATCTTTTAACATGATGGCTATCGTGCTTCTACCGCCAGGTACATACCAGGTGGTTCCTGTTCTGCGTTCTGTTAGGACAGATGGGCAATATGTTATTTGGTTTACTTCTTTTTTACTCTTCAAGTAAGCCGTTTCTACCTCTTGGAAGAGTGAATCGGCTTCTTTTTCTCTGCAGAAGAGTAAACCATAAAACTTCATCCATTCGGCTCTTCCTAAAGGGGAAGTTTCCATATAGTCGGCACATTCGATAAGAGGAATACCCAATTTGTCTAACGCTCCATAGCCTCCACTATTCTCAAAAGGAGATACAAGGAGTGCATCTGCCCCCATTTCTACAATCTTTTCCACATTGGGCATCATGCCATCGCCACAATCTATGATTTTTCCAACTTTCACTTGGTTATGGATGTTGGGTAGTAGCATATACTTCAAGTCGCACACACCCGCTATTTGTGCGTGTGCTTTCAGCATCAATAGTAAGGACGCGTGTGCCGTACCGAAGACTACGGAGCGTGAGATGGGTTGCTTGATGATGGTTCCTTGTGGAAGAGATGCAGATGGAACAGTATGCCGGTTATGCAAAACAATATAACGATGGAGACTTTTTCCTTGCTTCCAAGGATTCTTTAAGTCGACCAATGTATAATTAGAAAATCGCACCATCGTGAGATTTTCTGCATATTTTAATGTGATAGTATCTCCTTTTTCTTTAGCAGTTGAGCTTTTTTGATGACTGCACGAGAGAAAGAAAGTAAGCAAAAAAACAAATACTATTAATCGATAAATCATAAGACAAAGTTAGTAAAATAATCCCATACCACAGACTTTATTCGTATCTTTGCAACAAATTACAGGATATGCAAAATCAATTTTCAAGAACACAATTATTATTTGGCAAACCGGCAATCGACACATTGAGAGGCTCTCGCGTGGCTGTTTTTGGCGTAGGTGGCGTAGGCGGCTATGTAGTAGAAGTGCTGGCACGAAGCGGAGTGGGAGAGATGGATCTCTTCGACGACGATAAAGTGTGTCTGACCAATGTGAATAGACAGATATATGCTTTACTTTCTACTGTAGGAAAGAATAAGGTGGATGTTGCGGCAGAGCGTGTAAAAGATATTAATCCGCGATGCATTGTACATAAATATCAAATGTTTTATGTACCACAAAACGCTGATGAGATTGATTTGTCACAGTTCGACTATGTGGTAGATTGTATTGATACGGTAACGGCAAAACTCGAATTAATCAAGCGTTGTCATCAGCTTCGCATACCTCTTATATCGTGTATGGGAGCTGCTAATAAAATAGATGCCACCGCTTTTAGGGTGGCTGATATCAATAAAACCAAGATGGATCCATTAGCAAAGGTTATTCGAAAGAAATTAAGAAAGCTGAATATTCCCAAACTGAAGGTGGTCTATAGCGAAGAAGAACCCATGAGGCCCATTGATGACGATGATATTAGCTGCCGATTGCATTGCATTTGTCCCGATAAAGATATGCGTAAGTGTACCGAGAGACGTGATATTCCTGCAAGTAATGCCTTTGTACCGGCTGCCGCAGGACTGATAGCAGGCGGTGAGGTGATAAAAGATTTAATTAAGAAGGCACAAACCATGCGATTGTCTCCTGAAGAAGCTGTTAACAGTGAGGCTGCAAAAGTGGCTGCAGCCAAGGCACAAGAGAATTTGGAAAAACACAAAGAGCGTCGTCGCTTACAAAAAGAAGGTATTGATGTTGATAAAACAATAATAAAGCCACTGCCCTTTTAGGATCAATGGCTTTATTATATAAAAAATAAAAGACCTGTTATTGCCTTGCAATAACAGGTCTTTTATTTATGCTTCCGCAGCAGTTTCTTCTACGTTTTCAGCTACTTCCGCAACAGTTTCTTCAGCTGTAGCCTCTGCATTGGCAGCCTCAGCTGCAGCTTTCTTTTCTGCATTCTTCTTAGCGATAGCAGCATTTACTTGCTTTTCAGCTTCGAGTTTCTTAGCTTCAAGATCTTTCTTTGCTTTTGCTTCGTTTGTGCGAATAGCTTCGTTGCCTTTGGTCTTTTCTTCTTTCCAAGCATCGAACTTCTTCAAAGCAGTAGCTTCGTCAAAAGCTCCTTTCTTTACTCCGCCGCGAAGGTGCTTCATCAAATAAACGCCTTCACTCTTCAAGATGTTACGAACAGTGTCAGTGGGTTGTGCTCCGCATTCTACCCAAAGAAGTGCACGTTCGAAATTCAAATCTACAGTAGCAGGATTGGTGTTAGGATTGTATGTACCAATCTTTTCAGTAAATTTACCATCGCGTGGTGCTCTCACGTCAGCAATCACGATACCATAAAAAGCGTATCCCTTACGACCGCCACGTTGCAATCTGATTTTTGTTGCCATTTTAAATCTTTTGTTTATTATTAAATTTGAATTTTATGCCATTAGCTCGTAATAGCGGTGCAAAGTTACAATAAAAATTTCATTATTTTGCATGCTTTTGCTGTTGTTTTTGTATTTTCTGTCCCCAAAAAGTTTGTAAGTTATCTTTCTCTTTTCTCTTTTTTGCTTTTTAAAAAGATGTTTTTTCTACGATATGTTGTTTTTGTTTTTTCCATTGCCACCGCCGCCAATAGAAAGACAAGAGCTTGGGCGACGGCATAGAGGTTCTCATATTGATAGTTCAGTTGTACTTTCTATTGAGACTATCAATCCAATTGGTAGTATTGATGATAGGACAAAGAAACTTGCCGAACACAAGGCACAATATGAAATACAGATATCGTCCCAAGATCAGACATCTTTCAACCAAAGACAGAGTAAGCACCAATGAACAAAGTAAGGAAGTTGACAACAAGATATTTGGAGATTTTGAGATGGAATTGTTGTCAATCCTGCCCAAAGGATCATACTAACACTGATGGAGAAATTCGCAATATGTTATTTATGTAAAAACTGCCATTTGGAAAATAGTCAAATCCTCAAGAAAAGGTGGTTAGGAAACTACTGCTGCCATACAAGGGTAGCCTGAAGATTATCACCCCCAATTATGATTGATTGATGTATTTTCATTATTTCAAGATATACACACCTGATGGACTTTTTCGCTTTAAAACCTCCAATCCAAAGTCTTTTCCTGCAACAATTCCATAACTTCTTAATATCTGTTCCACTGTTTTTTTTGCTAATTCAGGATGATTATTTTCTTCACTGAGGTGGCAAAGCCAAACATGTTTGAGGTTTTCTGTAGCATATTCGGCAAGAGCAGTGCCACAATGACGATTGCTAAGATGGCCGGTATCTCCTAAAATACGGTTTTTTAAGTATTGCGGATAGGGCCCATTAGACAGCATTTCCTCATCGTGGTTGGCTTCAATGACGATATATTGCGATGCTGAAATCACTTGTTTCATGGTGTCTGTAACCATTCCTATGTCTGTCATCAGACTAAAGACAATGCCGTTGTATTCAATTTTATAGCCAACATTATCCATACTGTCGTGAGGAACCTTAAAGGGTGTAATGGCAAAGTTTCCTAAATGAAAGGTAACATCATATTCCACTAACTTTAATCTCTCTGGACTCACCTTGCATCTTACGCAATAATTCTTTTCAATTCCTACATGAACTCTGTGTGTAGCATAAATGGGAAGTCCAAACTCCTTGCTAAGACTTCCAACAGATTTGATGTGGTCAGCATGATCGTGAGTAACTAATACGTTTTGAACGTCAGAAAGTGATAAACCATAATCACGAAAATACTTCTTCAATGTTCTGATGCCTATGCCAGCATCTATTAATATATTGTCTGTTTCTGTATATAAATAGTAGCAATTTCCGCTACTACCACTACCGAATGAAATAAAATTCAACATTGTATGTTCTCATATTTTATACAAAAGTAGGTAAAAAGCAGTGATTAACCAAAGTTTTGATTATCTTTGTCATGGTAATTTTATTTTTTATGAAAGCTACACTATTATTCATTATAATGCTTCTTTCTGTATCTTTTTTTGTGGGATGTGACCAAAAAACAGATAGAGAAAAGTTTGAAAGTACAATAGATTCCTTTGCCTATTATTATTTTAATTCTCAATATCCCCATGCAATTCCATATGTTACTCCTGAAAGTAAGAAGTGGTTGGAATATGCTTCGAGTCAAATAACCCAAGCCGATATTGACATTCTACGAGCTTTACCAGAGGGAGCTTCTTATGAAATAGGCGTTAATTCATATCATGGGAATGATACCACTGCTTCGGTTGAGATTGTTGCAAACAATGTCTTGGTGTTAGATACGATAGGAGGGGGCGGTAAAATTGTGCCTGAAACAAATCGCGTTTTTGAATTAAAGAGAAGAAATGGTAAGTGGTTGGTACATTTAACTGAATTATAATGCGATGAAATAAGATTGTAGCGAGATGTGATGGAATAAAAATGAGATAAGGTGAACTAATGATGATATGGAGTAGAATAATGAATAGACAGAGGTTTTATAATGATGGAATGTGATAGAACAATAGTTGTATGCCACAATGAGATGACAACTATTATATATCATCAATGTTAAAAGAAAAGCCGTTAATGTAGAACATTAACGGCTCGTTTTTGCTTGTTAGCTAAATAGATAATCCCTATCTATTATTCAGCAACTGTAGTGTCAACAGTAGCAGTGTCAACAGCAGCTGTATCCATAGCGGCTGTATCAACAGCAGCAGTGTCTACACCAGCAGCTTGGTTTGTTTTGTTTTCGTTACAAGAAGCGAATGAGATAGCTGCTACAGCTACGAATGCTAAAACTAATTTTTTCATTTTCTTTGCTTTTTAATTCTGTAAAACAATCATTTGTTTATTAAAACGATGCAAAGTTACTTCTTTTTTTGTAACGCAATACTATTTTTATCATTTTTTTTAGTCTTGCCTGTAACTTTTTTATAACTATCTGATATATAGTGTTTTATGTGATGTTAATAAATGTTTCTTTATCGAATGTCGGGTGATATTTATGCGTTTTGTCTAAAAGGGAATGAAAAGAATAGTGGGTTTTCTTTAAAATGTCGTATTTTTGCATACTCTAATTATTAATAATAAGAATATGATTGATAGTTCAGCTTTTCAGGGTAGAACAGCTAAATATTACACTTTAGGATGTAAGTTGAATTTTTCAGAAACCTCCACGTTTGGACAAATGTTGGCAGAAATGGGTGTACGCACAGCCAACAAAGATGAGAAAGCCGATATATGCTTAATCAATACTTGCTCGGTAACAGAGGTTGCTGACACCAAATGCCGACAGATTATCCGTAGGATGGTGCGTGAGAACCCCGGGTCTTTTGTCATAGTAACCGGTTGTTATGCACAGTTGGAATCTGAAAAGGTTAGTGCCATTGAGGGGGTTGATTTGGTTTTAGGCAGCAATGAGAAAGCCAATCTGATTCAGTATCTCAATGAAACTTGGACAGAGGGCAAGAAAAAAGAAGACCAGCATCGGCATTATTCGGTCAGTACGAAAGATATTAAGACCTTTGCACCCAGTTGTAGCAAAGGAAATCGAACCCGTTATTTCTTAAAGGTGCAAGATGGATGCGATTATTTCTGTACCTATTGCACCATTCCCTTTGCACGAGGCTTCTCTCGTAATCCTTCTATTGAATCTTTGGTCGGTCAAGTTCGTCAGGCCGTAGCTGATGGAGGAAAGGAGATTGTCTTAACCGGTGTCAATATAGGTGAGTTTGTTACCGATAAGGGAGAGCGTTTTATCGATTTAGTGAAGGCGTTGGATGCTGTAGAAGGTGTAGCACGTTATCGCATCAGTAGTATCGAACCTAATCTTTTAACCGATGAGTTAATCGACTTTTGTGCAAAGAGTAGGGCGTTCATGCCACATTTTCATATTCCTCTCCAGAGTGGAAGCGACGAGGTACTCAAGCTGATGCATCGTCGCTACGACACAGCATTGTTTGCTCATAAGGTGAAGAAGATTAAAGAAAAGATACCTCATGCTTTTATTGGTGTTGATGTGATGGTTGGCTCACGAGGCGAGTTGTCCGAATATTTTGAGGCTTGTTATGAGTTTATTCGTGAGCTTGACATCACCCAACTACATGTATTTTCCTATAGCGAGCGTCCTGGTACCCAGGCATTGAAAATACCTTATGTGGTGGATGAAAAAGAAAAGCGTGTGCGTAGTAAACGTTTGTTGGAATTATCCGACGAGAAGACGCTGCGATTTTATGAGGCTCATGTCGGACAAGAAGCTGAAGTGCTGTTTGAAAAAGCCACTCGTGGAAAGGTGATGCATGGCTTTACTGCCAACTATATCCGTGTGGAACTGCCTGCTTCTGCCTCTAAAGAAGAGTATGATAATCAATTGATGAAGGTCAAACTTTTAGGGTTTAATCACAATAAAACTGCGTTAAAGGTAGAAATCATCGCATAGTCATAACAGAAAATAGGACGATGGATAAAATAGCTATTGTAATATTGAATTGGAACGGTTCGCGAATGCTGGAGCAATATTTGCCTTCGGTCATGCAATATTCGCAGGACGAAGCCACTATTTATGTTGCCGACAACGCTTCGACCGACAATTCTTTGCAGTTCTTACGCACTTCTTTTCCTCAATGTCGCATCATCGAATTGGACCGAAATTGGGGGTTTGCCGAAGGATATAATCAGGCATTAAGTCAGATTGAAGCAGAGTATTACCTCTTGCTTAATTCCGATGTGGAAGTAACCCATCAATGGTTAACGCCCTTGGTCGAGTTGATGGACGCCCACCCCGAGATTGCAGCCTGTCAACCCAAATTACTTTCGGCATGCGATCACCATTCTTTTGAATATGCAGGGGCAGCAGGTGGAATGATCGATTGTTATGGCTATCCTTATTGTAGAGGGCGTATTTTCACCTCATTAGAGGAAGATGATGGGCAATATGATCATCTCCAAGAGATACATTGGGCAACAGGTGCATGTCTTTTCATTCGTTCGGCAGATTATTGGGCTGTGGGCGGACTCGATGCCGACTTCTTTGCACATAACGAAGAGATTGACCTCTGTTGGCGATTGCGATTGTTAGGAAGAAAGATTTATTGCGTTCCTCAAAGTGTGGTGTATCATCTGGGTGGTGGAACCTTACCTCCTTCCAATCCGCGGAAAACCTATCTCAACTTTCGCAACAATCTCACCATGCTTTATAAGAATGTAGACGAGCGTCAACTTCAAAAGGTAATGCGTATAAGATGCTTGCTCGATTATATCGCAGCCATAGAGATGCTGCTGTTAAAACGTAATTGGGGCGACTTCAAGGCTGTGCTAAAGGCTCGCAAAGACTTTGCACAATGGAAATCAAAATTTGCAGATAAGCGACGCCATATACAAGAAACGAGAAAAACAACTGATGCCAACATCAATAGTTCGTTCTCTATTCTTTGGCAGTATTATATAAAAGGACATCGTTTGTTTTCACAACTTCCGTGAAAGCAAACGATGTTTGTTATAAAATTATTTCAATATTAACCCAAGTTCGGATTAAGTTAGCTTGTTGGCCAATTGATGTGTTAACAAGTAAATTACCCCTATCTACCGAACAGATGTTATTCTCCATCTCTTCTTATCATGAAATAGCCAATTCTATGGCTCACTCCTTTTTTGTTCAATGTGCGTATATTGTAAATGCCATTATCTAAATTCGCAACAGATATCCGCATTCCCTTAATCGCTTTCGAGGCTATTGTTATACCTGTCATGTTCTCTATGGTCACTAACTTTACATCTCCAGGTATATCCTGTAGTGGCAGTTCCACATATTGGCCGTCACATGCTAGCATCTGGGTGAGATGAACTTTTGTTGCTACCTGCACACTTTGCACAGCCTCACTCTCATTGCCATATCGATCAATCGCTGTTACGGCATAATATCTTTCGTTGCTTTTTGGGGGTAAAGCAATATGGTTTTCTTTTCGTCTCACAGCAATCAGATTTCTTGCATCATGGGTGTTGACGGGATAATCCTTACTGCTATATACATTATATAATAGGTAAGGTGCATTGCTTTTGTCTTTCGCACCGCTCCAAGTCATGACATTTTTGCCGCTTTCTTCATTCAGCGAAATGGATGTAGGAGGCATTGGTTTATCCGAATGTTGCCATGTCATCGGTGGGATAAGTGCGGGATAATGATTAAATTGGTGTCGGGTAAATTGGTAAAGTCCCTTGGTGTCGTCGGTAAAAAACTTACTTCTGAAGAAGGCATGTCCCATACCATATTGTCTACTCATTTGCATTTCGCGAGTGATGACGTCTAAACTCCAGTTTTTCTCTTTTGGGGATAAGAAGTAGATGCCCAAACCCGGCACGACCATTCTGCCATAACTTTGTTCAATCCAATCGATAGCAAAAGGATAGAAGTTATTGCCTTGAAAATACATCATGGGGAAGAGAGCATCCATCAGCCCGTTTTTCAACCATCCTTGTGCGTCTTGATGCACCTTGGAATAAGCATTCCACCCTCTACTGGGATAGCGACTCAAGTCGTCCGATTTTCCAATGGGCGAACAACTCATCTTCACCCATGGTTTGATGGCTTTCACTTTTTTATGAATAGCTTCAACTATCTGCGTGATATTCTTGCGACCTTCATGCCCTCTCACCGGCCTATTCCATGTTTCGGGATAGCGAATATAGTCGAGGTGAATACCGTCTATATCGTAATTGCGAGTAACTTCTTCGCATATTTCAGCCATATAATGGGCTGTTTGGCTGTGTTCGGGGGTCATATATCCCTCATCGCCAATCTTGAGAATCAGATTGGGAAATTTCTTGCGTAATTGTTTTACCCCTAATCCGTTCCATTTTCCCACAGGAATTGTTACCATCCAAGCATGCACCTCCATGCCTCTTTTGTGGCATTCGTCAATGGCAAATTGCAAGGCATCATATCCGGGCGACTTACCAGGTACACCCGAGAGGCACCCATCCCATGGCTCGAGAGCCGAGGGGTAGATAACAGTACCTCGAATACGAGTCTGTAGTAGAATCGTATTGATGCCGGCCTTTTCCAATTGATTCAAAATATTTATCAATTCTTGTTGCTGCTTTTTGATAGAAACACTATTCTGGGCATAACAATGCGGCCAGTCCAAGCCACCGATGGTGGTCAGCCACACTGCTCTCACCTCGTGTTTGGGAGGCTGAAAATTCTCTGTATGAGTGGTTTTGAAAAAAGAAAAGTCTTGTGCCTTACTGTTGATACTGTATAATGAGATGAATATCAGCAAAATAATGTATGTAACCGATGAAAATGCTCTTGTCATTGAACGCAAATATTATTGATGTTGTTGTAAATGGCAAACATCTCCAACCTATCTTGGAAATGAGAAAAAAAAAACTGAAATATAGAGTTGATTTTGTGGTAATAACACCGGTGAAACGCATTTTTCCATCTGTTATTTTTGTCAACTCCCATCATTCATGCTGTGCAAAGATACATTTTTTTTCTGATTTCTCGAATTTTATGTCTACTTTTGCAATATGCTCATAGAGCAAATGTATATTGACATTAATCTTTTAAAATAGCATCACAATGAAGAAAAAACTAATGTTGTTAATGGTTGTTTTGTTAACTGCCATTTCGGCAAATGCTCAATTTGAACAAGGAAAAATCTATACGGGTGCATCTCTTACAGGTTTGGACTTGAGTTATAATGGAAAAAAGGGAATGAATCTTGGACTTCAAGCTCGTGCCGGTTATCTTTTGGAAGATAATTGGATGGTGTTAGGGCAAGCAGCCTTTCAACATACAGGTAAGGACGATGCTCCGGATTACTTCTCTGTAGGTGTAGGTGCTCGTTATTATATTGTGCAAAATGGCTTGTTTTTGGGTGCTAACTGCAACTTTATCCATGCCAATAGCAATTACAACGACTTGATGCCGGGTGTGGAAGTGGGTTATGCATTCTTTTTGAGTCGCACGGTTACGGTAGAACCTTCTATCTATTACAATCAGTCGTTCAAGAAACATGCCGACTATTCTACTATTGGCTTGAAGATTGGCGTGGGTATCTACTTGTAATATTAGTATAGATGATACATCAAAAAACATTTTAGAATATGCTTGTAATAGGCATAGTCTAAAATGTTTTTTTGTTTTCTCCTCTTTAGAGAATTGTTGCGAGCGGACTGTATTTATCTCTTTATGGAATGAATACCCATTCAACGCTAACTAATGGAGGCTAATTTGCCAACCAATATAGACTGAATTGCAGTTCGATTTAGCCTCCATTGCTCACCGATTTAGTCTATATTACAGCGTTGTTGATATGCAATTGAAATACAACGGCCAATGAATGATGAAGATAAAGTTGATTGATTTTTTCTTCGTCTTTGTTCATCAGTTTCTTTCCTTTCATAAAACTTGGGTGATAAGCAAAATTAAATAAGCAATAAAACAAACCCGGATGCGTTATAATAACAATATGAAGATAATAAAGTTTTTAGTAATATTAGTGGGTGTTCTGTTCATGGCATCCTGTCATGATGACGAGAGTTTTAGCAATTCTACTCAGCATCGCTTGACATTTTCTGTGGATACGGTCAAGATGGATACTGTTTTCTCTAATGTACCCTCGTCCACCAAGAGTTTTTGGGTGTACAATCGTTCGGGCAAGGGCATACGTTTGGCATCCGTACGATTGAAAGAAGGTAATCAGGCAGGTTTCAGGGTGAATGTTGATGGCACATACTTGGGACAGAATATGGGTTATCAAACCACCGGATTAGAGATTCGTAATAAAGACAGTGTGCGTGTTTTTGTGGAAGTGACAACCACACCTAATCGTAGCGAAGATATTACTTTGGTGGAAGACAAGTTGGTTTTTAAGCTGGAGAGTGGGGTCGAGCAAGAGATGTTGTTGCACGCCTATACATGGGATGCCATTAGTTTGACTAACTTAAGGGTGAAAAACGATACCACTATTGCAGCTTCAAAACCCATTATTGTTTATGGAGGAATAAAGGTTGACAGCATGGCTACGCTTCGTATTGCCGCAGGTACACAACTCTATTTTCATGCCAATGCAGGCGTGGATGTTTATGGGCGACTGCTGATTGAAGGCACAAAAGAGAAAGAAGTGTTGTTAAGAGGCGACCGTTTGGATCGAATGTTCGACTATCTGCCTTATAATCGAGTGAGCGGTCAGTGGCAGGGTCTGCACTTCCATTCATCTTCTTACGATAATAAAATTGAGTATGCCGATATCAATAACACTTTCGACGGCATTGTGGCCGACTCGTCTGCTGTGGCTCAGTTAAAGTTACACCTTGAACAAAGCACCATTCACAACTGCCAAGGTTATGGATTGATAGCCAATAATAGTTATATATTGTTGTCTAATGTGCAGATTACAAATACTTTAAATGATTGCTTGCAAGTGAATGGAGGTAAGGTAGTTATCAATAATTCAACTTTAGCTCAGTTCTATCCTTTTGATGGTCGCCGCGGAGCTGCTTTACGATTGTCGGATGCTAATTATGCTTTCGAAAGTTTTTCTTGTAGCAATACGCTCATCACAGGTTACGCTAGCGACGAAGTGATGATAACTTATCGTGATGCTGCCACCCCTTTTAGTTATGAATTTACTAATTGCGTGCTTCGCACTCCTAAAATCACGACGCCGGATAGTGTACGTTTTGTGAGAGTGGTCTATGAAAATGTAGGAGATACGGTGGCATATGGTAAGGGACATTTTGAGAGAATAGATACCGAGAACTTGGCTTATAGCTTCCGTTTGAGAAAATCGAGTGGAGCTGTTGATAAAGCCGATGCTGCTACAGCCACAACAAACGACCGAAAGGGAGTGGCACGAGACAAGCTACCCGATGTGGGAGCTTACGAATATAAAGAGGATTACAACGCATCAAAAACTAATTAAAATCATAAAATAGACCGATATGAAAGAGTTTGATATAAGTATAAAGGTGAAGCATTACGCTTTGGAGGAAATGTCGAATGCCGATCAACAGTTGATAGAACAAGCTATTGAAGCAACCAAGAATGCATATGCCAACTATTCACATTTTTATGTTGGAGCGGCATTGTTGTTGGAAAATGGCGATATAGTAATCGGAGCAAATCAAGAAAATGCAGCTTTCCCCTCCAGTTTGTGTGCTGAGCGGTCGGCTATCTTTGCCGCTCAATCACACCAGCCCGCCCAGCCCATCACCACGATAGCTATTGCCGCCAAGAACGATCGCGGATTGTTGGAAAGTCCTATCACCCCTTGTGGAGCTTGCAGACAAGTGATGTTGGAGATAGAAGATAGATATAAGCGGTCCGTACGAGTATTATTGTATGGTAAAGTGGGTGTGTACGAATTGCAAAGTGTGAGAGACCTCTTGCCATTATCTTTTGTCGATGCCAATATGAAATAAGTATAAATCGTCGCAAAAGTTTCCACATTTACCACTTTTCCACTAACTTTGCATAAAGCCTGTATTGAGATACCTTTCAGGTATATTATTAAGTAGCTATTTTTCAATAAAAGAAATATAGAAATATATGAAACAAACAAAGATTGTCGCTTCTATTAGCGACCGTAATTGCGATCAGGATTTCATTCGTAAGTTGTTTTTTGCAGGAATGAATGTGGTGCGTGTAAACACAGCTCATGCTCCTGCCGACGGTATAAGAAAGATTATTAGAAACGTGCGTGCGGTGTCATCGCATATCGCTTTGATGCTCGATACCAAAGGTCCCGAGATAAGAACGACCAATGTGGCAGAACCCATAGAGTATAAAAGTGGTGATATCGTAAAGATTTTTGGTCGCCCCGATGTAGATTCTGCTTATGGTATCGTCAATCTTTCTTATCCCGACATTGCCAAAGACGTGAAAGTGGGTGATGAAATATTGTTCGACGATGGTGAATTGAATATGAAAGTGCTTGAGATTGATGGACCAATGGTGGTTACTCAAGTGCAAAACGATGGTAAGTTGGGTGCAAGAAAGAGCGTGAATGTACCCGGTGAACATATTGATTTACCGGCACTTACCGATAAAGATAGAGCCAATATTCTCTTGGCCATTGAAGAAGATATCGACTTTATAGCCCATTCTTTTGTACGTTCGGCTGAAGACGTTAAGGCGGTTCAAGATATATTGGATGCACATAACAGCGATATTAAGATTATTTCTAAAATAGAAAACCAAGAAGGTGTTGACAATATTGATGAGATTATCGATGCTTCGTATGGTATTATGATTGCTCGTGGCGACTTAGGTATTGAAGTTCCTATAGCTCGTATTCCCGGTTTGCAACGTGAAATGATTGACAAGTGTGTGAAGAAAAAGAAACCGGTGATTGTGGCAACGCAGATGCTTCACTCTATGATTAATAATCCACGCCCAACGCGTGCAGAGGTCACTGATATTGCCAATGCGGTGTATTATCGCACAGATGCATTGATGTTGAGTGGCGAAACAGCAGCAGGAAAGTATCCCGTAGAGGCTGTAGAAACTATGGCAAGGATTGCCGAGCAAGCAGAAAAAGACCGTTGGAGATTGAAAGGCTTGCGTGTTTCTTTGGGTGAAGATTGCACTCAGAAAGAGTTTCTGGCTTATTCGGCAATTGAATCGACACGCACCCTCGGTGTAAAGGGTATTATTACCGATAGTGAAAGTGGAGAAACTGCTCGTATCTTGGCATCGTTTAGAGGTACAACTCCTATCTTGGCTATTTGTTATAAAGAAAAGACACAACGTTTCTTGAACTTGAGTTATGGTGTGATACCTATTTATCAAAAAGACCATTCAATGCCTCAGTTTATCTTTACAGCAGCTTTGCGTATGTTAAGACAGAAGGGATATATCGAACTGGAAGATAAGATTGCTTACTTGAGTGGTAGCTTTGGTGAAAACGGAGGTACAACCTTCTTGGAAATTAACAAGGTGGGTATGGTGTTCGATAGCAAGTATCAATTCCACTTGCCTAATCATGTGGAAGCTGACTAGGCTGTTGTCGCAGTGCCAGACGTTTAAAAGTGTGGCATTGGAGTCATACTGATATAATTCAAATACATATCACCTCACTATCACAAAGAGAATATCTTTGAAGTAGTGGGGTGTTTTTGTTAGTTTATTTTTGCAATTAGCGGCTTTTGATATACACTTTTTTGCGTTTAGGGTGTTATTTTTTCGGTGTATAAAATATTTTTATTATTTTTGCACATTAT
>JALEWR010000149.1 GCA_022783515.1 Prevotella sp. | reverse complement strand
AACTCATTGCCGAATATCCGCAAAGTAAGCTCAGCGAAATGGCGGGTATGATTCTCAATGGAGTAAAGGCGGGCAGACGCTTGCATGGCGGTAAGTTTGATGTGGGCAACGTATGGGAACGTCGCAACATCACACTCAACGAGACGGACACCACCCAACAAAAACAATTGAGCAACGACCGCAATGCCAACTTTATGTTTATGATTGCCTATCTGCCCGACTCCATCAACGAAAATCAGTTGCTTTTCGAGCTGGCCAAATATAATTTCACCAACTACTTAGTACGCAATTTCGACATCAATATCGTCGATACCGATGGTCTTCGACTGATGCAGGTAACGGGATTCCTTAATTATGACGAGGCGTTGCAATATGCCCGACAGCTTCACAAACAAACGTCCGTCACTCAAAAAATGGGCAAGGGGCGTGCCATCATCATCAGCGAGCCCAACTACGAGCTATTGGGCAAGTTCTTCAGTTACGACGATTACGACAAGTTCTACAACAAACATTTTGCTCCTCTCAAGGTTAGCACCTTCCAATTACTAACCGAACCGGCAGAGATTGTTACACCCGAAGCTCCTATAAGAGTACCAACCGTCAAAGAGATTGACGACGCTTTGGAAGACGGAATGTTTATTGCTCCCGAAGAAAATGCTGTTCCTAATCAACCCGACGGCACATACACCATTCCCGAAGACGTGCCGGCCAAACAGCAACAAGGTACTGTCGTGGTGGAAGAGTCCAACCGGCCCGTGACTCAACCTGCCACTAACAACAGCAATGGCACAACGGTGGTGGTGACAGAGGAGGCAAAACCCACCACACCTACCAACAATGGCACTGTGGTTGTGGAGGAAACAGAGACGAAGCCTACAGCCAAAACACCCGAGACAAAGGTGAAAACGTCTACACAAAAGCCCAATCAACCCGTTCAAAAGGCTGAAACGCCTCTTCAAAAGACAGCCACACCAACGTCAAAGGCAAGCTCTACAACCGTCCCTACGGCCAACAAGCCTGCCGAAAAGGGCAATCAAGACACACAAAAGGCGGCTAATGCCTCTACCAATACAACGAAGAAGCAGTCGCAGACACAGCAAAGAGAAGATACAGGTATCTACTTCAACGATGGTTTTGGATTGCCACAAAACAGCAATACGCAGCAAAATAAAGAGCAGACGACAACCGGCTCGTCGTCGAAGGACGGCAAACAGCAGCAGGATGGCAACAAAAAACAAGTGGAAAACGGCCACAAAACGCAGTCGAACACCAACAACAAGCCTTCTACTGCCCCCAAACAGCAGTCCAAAACACAAGGGAAGAACAACAATACAAAACAAAATACGTCCACAAAGGCGACATCGACCGACAACAATAGCAAGAAAACTGCTCCCAAAGAGCCGGAAAAGCCCAAGAAAAAGTCGCTCGATTTAGAAGACGAATATTACGATTTAGAAGGATTTTAGCGTATGAGCAACGGTCAATTATTATGGGTAGACGACGAGATTGAACTTCTCAAACCCTATATTATACTTCTCGAGAACAAAGGTTACGACGTTATCACCGTGAGCAATGGGGCTGATGCCATTGAGCAATGTAAATCGCAGGCCTTCGACTTGATTATGCTCGACGAGATGATGCCCGGCCTAACAGGTTTGCAAACACTGCAAATCATCAAAGAAATACAACCTGCCACGCCCGTAGTGCTATGCACCAAGAGCGAGGAAGAGGACATCATGAATCAAGCCATCGGCTCGAAAATCGCCGATTATCTTATCAAACCCGTTACGCCGGGACAGATATTGATTACCCTCAAAAAGCATATACACCGTAAAGAGATTATCAGCGAGGTAACGCAAAGTGGTTATCAGCAAAACTTCCAAGGCATTGCCATGCAGATACAAGACTGCCAAACGCTGGACGACTGGATGAAAGTGTATAAAAAGTTGGTGCATTGGGAACTCGAATTGAGCAACACCGAGAGCAACATGACCGATATCCTGGCCATGCAAAAGGAAGAGGCAAACAATGGCTTTGCCAAATATATCAAGAAAAACTACATGGAATGGGTATCGCCACAGGCATCAACAGCCACCGGCAGACCCGTCATGAGTCCCGACCTTTTTAAGACAAAGGTTTTCCCTTTATTAGATAATGAAGAGAAGGTGATGGTCATTGTCATCGACAACTTTAGATACGACCAATGGCGAATCATTGCCAACGAGATTGGCGACTTATTCGAGATAAGCGAAGACATGTACACCAGTATTCTGCCCACTGCCACACAATATGCCCGAAACGCTATTTTTAGTGGACTGATGCCAAACAAGATTGCAGAACTTTTCCCTCATTTATGGGTGGATGAAGACGAAGAAGAGGGTAAAAACCTCAACGAAGAACCGCTGATACAAACCCAATTGGAACGTTACAGACGACAACACAGCTTTAGCTATAACAAGGTGAACAACTCTGCCGACGCAGAAAAGTTGATTGAAAAATGGCATCAGCTGAAACAAAACGACTTGAACGTGGTGGTGTTCAACTTTATCGACATGCTCTCGCACGCTCGTACCGAGTCGCGAATGGTAAGAGAATTGGCCAACAACGAGTCGGCTTACCGCTCCATCACCTTGAGTTGGTTCCGACATTCGGTCATGTCGACACTCTTCAAGATACTCTCGCAGAGCGATTGCAAGATTATTCTTACCACCGACCACGGTTCTATTCGTGCCTCAAAGGCTGTCAAAATCATTGGCGACCGCAACACCAATACCAATCTAAGGTATAAGTTGGGAAAGAATCTCAGTTATAATTCCAAAGAGGTCTTTACCATCAAAGAACCTCACAAGGCACAGCTGCCTTCACCCAATCTCAGCACTTCGTATGTATTTGCTACGGGCGACACCTTCTTTGCCTATCCCAACAACTACAATTATTATGTGTCTTACTATAAAGATACATTCCAACACGGCGGCATTTCGCTCGAAGAAATGCTCATACCGCTCATAACACTCACGCCAAGGAGGAAGGGGTAAACTTCTCTCGTCCCAAGCGTTTAAGCTGATAATAAGATTTTTTGACCCAAACAATAAAAAGAAAAGAACAACAATATGCAGATTAAGATTGAATCATTAGAGAATATTCGCCAGGCGGCACAACAATTCATAGCCAACAAAGGAGAAGGAAAGGTGTTTGCATTCTATGGAAAGATGGGTGCAGGAAAAACAACTTTTGTGAAAGCTATATGCGAAGAATTGGGCGTAACAGAGGTCATCACCTCACCTACCTTTGCCATTGTCAACGAATATCAATCATCTCTCACAGGTGAA
>JALEWR010000134.1 GCA_022783515.1 Prevotella sp. | reverse complement strand
AACAAACCTTTTCACTCCACAAAAGACATGGTTTTGGAATGCGAAAGTTATCCTTTTGCCTCCTAAAAGCATTGCTTTCAGCATGTAAAAGCATGCCTTTTACAACCTCAAAGCACAGAACACATCCCATCCAAGCATTTTCACCTGTTTTATACAATGCTTTTTCATATTTCATTTTCTAAAACAAGAAAACCAATTGTCAATAAATTTTACCAACAACAACAAAATTGCACAATGACGGAAGAAACAACCCACGACAACAAGGGAGAAGAATCTGCAACTACACACACAACTCTTCACAACAGCCGGTCCACTTGCCGGCTATAATAAAAAACCGGTTCGGATTATCTCCAAACCGGCATTTATCTTCTCTTTATCAAAAGAGTGGGAAGAATGGGGGCAATTGGCCCGCCACGCTTATTATTTCACCAACTTCAAGTCGTAGTTCAAGCCTGATGCCGCTTCTTCCAACTCTTCGTTAACCATTCTCAATACAGAGTCGTTAACCACCAAGAAATAAGAAGCATCGTTACCATTCACCAACTTGTAAGCTGTTTTCTTTGTTCCGTTTACATCTTTTTCTACCACTTCCAATACACCGCTGTAAGTATTGGTCATGTCTTTTCCGTTCTCAGCCTCAAGATAAGTCTCTGTTAAACGGAAACCTTTAGTGGTATCATTGGCTAAAGCCAATTCATAACGAACACCGGGTCCGTCTGCCGCAGGCACTTCACCCTGATAGCAAATTGAATCAACCACTGTAGAGTCATTACCGGTTGCAGCTGCCGTCTGACCTTTATCTTGGCAGGCTACCATAGCTGCACATGCAGCCAATGCAAAAAATAACTTTTTCATATTCTATATATAAAATTAATAGTAATGCAAAAATAATAAAGGTTTTGCAAAAATGGACAAGGAACATCCATAAAATAAGATAAAAGGAATGAAAAAAACAGCGATGGTGGAGAATGCAAGGCAAATGCCTATTCACAACAAAATAAAATACGGTTTTTATATTCCATCCTTCATTTTTTATGCTATCTTTGCAGTTATTAGCAACAACCGCAACCAAACGATCATTTAACATATAAAACAGACTGCAATGGATGCACATAAAGTAGACTTGTTTATGGCGACTAACGCCAAATATTTTGAGTTTTCACAAGTTCCTGTCATTCGCGAAATGCTATTGGCATTAGACGAAGAAAAAGGTAGCTGGATACAAGGAATTGAGTTGAAAGACCCCACAATGGCACTTATCGTGAGCCTTTTGGGCGGAACCTTGGGTATCGACCGTTTTTATATAGGCGACATAGGCTTGGGCTTTGCCAAGCTCTTCACCTTAGGCGGCTGCGGCATTTGGGCAATCGTAGACCTCTTCCTCATCATGGGTGCTACCCGCAGAAACAACTTTATACGTCTGCAACAGGCTATGGCACTTTAAGCAAAACATTATCCATAAAAAGCAAAAAACAAGAAGGAGGGACATGGCCAACACCCATCAACACGACATAAGAGGACTGCTCATCTTGAGCAGTCTTACTTATTTGTGGGTGGGACTGCATTTTGTCAACCAACAGTTGCGAATAGTGGGGGAGTTGCCAGCCTGCGTTTTCCGTCGTCTCACCGGCATTCCCTGTGGCGGATGCGGCATGACCACAGCCTCCATTCTTCTGCTTAAGGGTGAGATTGTGGCGGCTTTTCAAACCAATCCCTTAGGACCTCTGGCCCTGATGGCAGCCACCGGCATCTTTGTCGGGGCATTACACGACAGGATAAAACATACCAACGGTTTTGCACGATGGGTGGAAGACTTCAACAAATGCTTGAAACAACCCCGACTATACATCTCCCTCATCTTCCTCGCCCTTGCTCATTGGGCATGGCACATTTACAGCTATTTATATTAAACAATTATGCCAATCGTCAATATAGCATACAAACCACATTACGGAGAGAACGAAGACGCCTCCAACAGCTACCTCATGTCGCTTGTGGCGGTGCTGGCCGGTATGCCGCTTCCTATCGTCAATCTCCTGGCTTCCTTCTTCTTCTGGTTCAGCCACCGCAAGTCTACCCTCTATGTCAGATGGCACTGCATGCAAAATCTGGTGGCTCAAGTACCGCTATTCTTCGCCAATGCAGGGGCGTTCTGGTGGACTGTTGCTCTCTTTTTCAATGATGCAGTAACCATTTCCGACCATTATATTGCCTATATCATATTGGTTGCCCTACTCAATGTCATCGAGTTTGTTATCATGATTATAACCGCCTCTAAAGTACGCAACGGCAGACATGTGCATTGGTGGCTCTTTGGCGACATAACACAACTTATCTATCAGTTATGAAAAAGATTATTTCTCAAATTCTCCTCCTCATCGTTGGTTTTCTGGCGGCATGGCAACTATTGGCCCAAGTGCCTTGGATCAAGCTCACCAAGGTGAGAGAAGTCCGGTCGGAACTGGAAATACAATTGGGCGAAATAGTGTGGGACGACATCTCGATGCAGCACTATGAGATAACCGATAAGAAGGTGGTGGCTCCCGTAGACAGTATCTTGGAGCGTCTTTGCAAGGCTGCAGCAATAGAGAAAGACAGCATCCAATTGCATATCATCAGCGACAGCGAGGCGAATGCCTTTGCACTGCCCGACAAACAATTGGTGATTAATAGCGGACTGATAGCCAACTGCCGAAACAGCAACGAACTGGCAGGGGTGATGGCACACGAATTGGCACACATCACACAAGGCCATGTGATGCAAAAATTGGTGCAAGAGATTGGCCTTGCCACACTGACAAGCATCTCAACAGGCAATGCCGACGTAGGTACAATCGTGCGTATCCTCTCGTCTTCGGCATTTAGCAGAGAGGCAGAGCGAGAAGCCGACATCACCGCCGTTAACTATCTGACAAAGGCAAACATTGCTGCGGCAGACATGGCAAACTTCTTATACCGATTGGGAACAAACAAAAATGCTTTGGAAAAATATACGGCATGGATGAGTACGCATCCCGATACGGAAGAGAGAGCGATGTATATCATCAAAGAAAGCAAAAGAAAACAAGGAAAAGACTTCCGACCTGTCGCACCCATTCACACCCAAACGATGGAAAAGCT
Organism: Prevotella sp.; assembly: GCA_022783515.1. GTDB lineage: Bacteria > Bacteroidota > Bacteroidia > Bacteroidales > Bacteroidaceae > Prevotella. Next base: position 15,884 of record JALEWR010000134.1, on the reverse strand, counting down.
AAAAAAGGCGGTGAAGGAAATAGATGGGAATTGATTCCCGACAACTTCAGACAACTTCCCAAAATCTCAGCAAATTCCCACTGACACCCAACATAAAGGCATCAATGAGTAACAACAAAGACAATAACGCTCTACTGCTCGGCACATTCTTTAGCCTATATATAGCCCAAGCCGTACCAATGAGTTTCTTCTCAACGGCATTGCAAGTGTTGATGCGGCAACAAGAGTTTTCACTCACAACCATCAGTATGCTGCAGCTGGTCAAGGTACCCTGGATATTGAAATTCCTTTGGTCGCCCCTCATCGACAAACGTTGTATGACAGTGGGCGATTACAAACGGTGGATTATTTCATCTGAGATAGTCTATGCAGCACTGATTCTCGGAGCAGGTTTGCTCAATTTAGAAACGAATATCCGGCTCATTATCATCCTCATCTTCCTGTCGCTCATGGCATCTGCCACACAAGACATTGCCACCGATGCTCTCGCCATTCTTTCCACAAAGAAGGAAGAGAAGAGTATGGTCAACTCCATACAGTCGATGGGCAGCTTTGGAGGCAGTTTGCTGGGTAGCGGTGTTTTACTCATGGTGCTGCACCATTATGGATGGAATGGCGTAACCCAATGCCTAAGCGTCTTCGTTCTCTTGGCACTGATACCTATTATATATAATAAGAAGATAAAGCTCCAAACCGAAAAAAGCAAGCAGAATGTGGCTCGATGGACCGACTTTATTTGGTTTTTCAACCGTCGGGAGGTATGGCCGCATATCGTCTTCTTGTTGCTCTATTATGCCAGCATCATGGGTTTGCTCTCTATGGTACGTCCTTATATGGTGGACTTGGGATATACCATGAAAGAAATCGGCTTCCTTAGCGGCGTCTTAGGCATAGGCACAGCCATGCTCGTGGGCTATCCTGCAGGTATGCTGATACGTCGTTACGGTGTGGAAAAGATAAGAATTTTCTTTGCCGCCTGTATCCTTGCTGCCACCGTCTACTTCTTTTTTATCTCCCTCTCCCACCCTTCCCACCTGCTCCTCTGCGTTGGTGTGATGCTTCTATGGATGTGCTATGGCATGGGAACGGTGGTGGTCTATACCTCGTCGATGTACATTGTGCGAGGCGGACGCGAAGGAACCGACTTTACTATTCAGATTGTCATCACGCATATCAGCGGTCTTTGCATGGCTATCCTCAGTGGAAAAATTGCCGACCACATAGGCTATAACGGACTCTTTGCCGTGGAAGTCGCCATCGCCGTGGTGTCCTTGGTGTATGTGAGTTATCTGTATCGACACCATTGGGCAGAAAAGAAGGAGAAAGAGAATTTGAATGAAGATTGAAAGAAATTAGTGGAAATTAAGGTATATGACCGAAACAAGGATGTTGTTCGATAACCTCTCTCAGGCAATGAGTCTACTTCCGACAACTCCCATTTACCCACCAAGAGTCTAAAAAACATATTATCAGAGTAAGAAAACAATGATGCAGAAAAACAAGAAGACCATACTCATAACCGCTCCTCAACATTATCGCCAACGCATGGAGCAGGCTTTCGCTCCTTACCATGAGGTGATGACTGCCGTATATATACCGATGATTGCCTCGGAGGTAAGCATCAACCACAAGGAAATGCTGCAATGGGCAGGCGAAGTCGCAACTTTCGATTATGTGGTATGCGTGAGTCGTAGAGCCATTGATGCCGCAGCCCAATATCTCAACGCTGAAAAAGCATCGCAAAACGCGGAGAATGCCCCATCAGCAGCGGCTTTTATCGCCATTGGAAAAGACAATGAATATATGACAGAGCAGTTGGGCGTAACGCCTTTCTTTGTGTCTGACGAGGCGAGTCCACAGGGAATAGCCAACGAAATAAAAAGAAGAGGCAACTATCAGGGCAAGAGAATAGCGGTGATAGCACCCGAATTTATCGGTATCAACGAACCCGACACCGTACCATCCTTCACCCATCAGCTGCAAGAGATGGGCATGGAGGTAAGCAGAATCAACGCATACGCCACCGTTGCCACGCCTCTGTCAGAGCGTAAAGAAGCATACGACCGCATCATCAATCAAGAAATCGACTGCGTTGCTTTTACCAGTGGAGGCGAAATGCTATCGTTCGACCAAGGTTTAAAAGAAGCTTATGGTACCGATGCCGCATGTATCCTTGAGTCGATACATGTTGCTTGCATGGGTCCCTACACCGCCCGACAGGCCCGTAACACAGGCATCAACATCACCAGTGCGGCTTCTGCCTACTCGTCTTTCGACGATTTCACACAACATCTGGCGAGTTAATAGCGTCAGTGCGACTGATACGGATGAAAGATATGAGTATTGAACGAATCGGTAAGCCACAACACACACTACCATTTACAATTTGAAGCAACGACATACACCACTCTTCACAACATCTTTTATGTTATTACCCATAAGTATTCATAATAATGTTGTGAAGAGTGGTGTATGTCGTTGCTTCAATTTGCAAAAGAAATATAATGATTATCGACTTTTAAGCCGTATCTCTTAACCCGAACCGGCGTATCACTTACTCATCGAATAAGGCTTGTCTTCATCGCTCACACCACGCTGTTTGTTGGGTGTTGCCCCCATATCAAAGCGGATGTCAGCACCCGAAAGAAGGCTTTGATGCGTGAAATAAGTCTTGCCATAAGCAGCTCCGTTTAGCTCAACGCCCTGCACATAGCGATTGGCGTCAGTGTTTTCGGGAGCGGAGATTCTCACTTTCTTACCGCTGGGGAGATGGATAACAGCCTTCTTAAAATAGGGAGTACCCATCACATACTGGTCGCTTCCGGGACAAACGGGATAGAAACCCAATGCCGAGAACACATACCAAGCCGATGTCTGACCGTTATCCTCGTCCCCACAATAGCCGTCGGGATAGGGCGTATAAAGTCTGTTCATCACCTCTCTCACCCAATGCTGTGCCTTCCAAGGCTCACCGGCATAGTTGTAAAGATAGATGGCGTGCTGTACGGGTTGATTGCCGTGAGCATAATTACCCATATTCATGATTTGCATCTCACGAATTTCATGGATAACCTGACCATAATAGCTATCATCAAAGAGAGGCGGAACGTTGAAGACAGAATCGAGCATAGCGTTAAAGACAGCCTTTCCGCCCATGAGGTTGATGAGACCTTGGGGGTCGTGGAACACCGACCAGGTATAATGCCAGCTGTTTCCTTCGGTGAAAGCATCACCCCATTTCAAGGGATTAAAAGGCCTCTGGAACTTACCATCCTTGTTTTTGCCACGCATCAAGTTGGTTTCTTTATCAAAGACATTGCGATAGTTGAAGGCCCGTTTGCGATAGACATCAATCTCTTTCTTGGGTTTTCCCAATGCCAAGCCCAACTGATAGATACACCAATCATCGTAAGCATATTCCAAGGTGCGTGCTACGTTCTCGTTAATCTTCACATCGTAAGGCACATAACCCAACTTATTGTAGTATTCATAACCTAATCTTCCTGTCGATTCCACGGTAGGATGCACTGCGTTAGCCCCGTGCTTCACCGCTTCCCACAACTTTTCGATGTCGTAACCGCGGAGGCCTTTCAAGTAGGCATCTGCCACAACAGAAGCCGAATTGTTGCCCACCATACAGCCACGATGACCCGGACTCGCCCATTCGGGCAAGAAGCCGCTTTCCAAATAGGCGTTCACCAAACCCTCCTGTATCTGTGTTCCCACTTCGGGATATACCAAGTTGACCAATGGAAGCAAGGCTCTAAACGTGTCCCAGAAACCTGTGTCGGTGTACATTCTACCCGGTAACACCTTTCCATTATAAGGACTGTAATGAATGGGGTTGCCTTTGGCGTCGTACTCAAAGAACTGACGGGGGAACAACATCGAGCGATAGAGACATGAATAGAAAGTGCGAAGATGGTCGATATTGTCGTCTTCCACTGTAATACGCCCCAACACCTCGTTCCAGCGTTGGCGTCCTTTCTCCTTCAACACATCCAATGAGTGGTTGCCCAACTCTTGCAAGTTACGCCAAGCCTGCTCTTCACTGATAAAAGAAGAAGCAATACGCACATTCACCTGCTCGCCACGACGCGTTTTAAAGCCCACAATGGCACCGGCATGATGACAGTTTACCGACTTGTCCTGCATCAAAATCTCCCCGTCTTTCACCACAGAAGTAAAGGTAAAAGGACGATCGAACTCCATTACAAAATAGTTTTTAAAGTTGTCCGGCACACCTCCGCTGTTCTTGGTGGTATACCCCACAATCTTATTCTCTCCGGGAATAACCTTGACATACGAACCTTTGTCGAAGGCATCGACCACAAAACAAGCACTGTCGGTTTGCGGATAAGTAACCCGCATGAGCATGGCACGTTCTGTTGGCACCATTTCTGTTACCACATCATAATCTGCAAGATAAGTCTGATAATAATAAGGACGGGCTGTTTCCGACTTATGCGAGTACCAACTGGCACGCTTTTCTTCGTCAAAAACCGGTTTCCCTGTAGTAGGAAGAACTGAAAACTGACCATAATCGTTGATCCACGGACTAGGTTGATGTGTCTGTTTAAAACCTCTGATTTTATTAGCCGAATAGGTATATGCCCATCCGTCGCCCATCTTTCCCGTCTGTGGCATCCAGAAATTCATTCCCCAGGGCATGGCTATAGCAGGGTAAGTATTACCCGTTGACAATTCAAACTTAGAATCGGTACCCACTAACGTACTCACATAATCCACCACATTGGCAGCGGTGGCCTGCAGCAAGCCCAAAGTAAGTAATAATGTTGGTAGACTTTTCTTGAAAATATTCATTGTTTAAATAGTATATTGATTGTTTATACAAAATTAAACAAAAGCCTATGGTAAAAAAAATAAAGTGCAGAAAAAACGCTCTAACACGATACTTTTCTGCACTTTATCTTTCTTTCACAACATAGAAGGCAACAACACACAAATTAAATTCTTAAGAGCAACGACACACACAACTCTTCACGACCCTAACGAATAACTATTATTTGTTGTGACAATTTGTGTGTGTTGCTGCTTATAAAACAAGCTGTTGCTTGCTTTTCTGCGAGTTCTGCGTCATCTGCGAGAACGTTTAAATTAAGCCAAATGGGCAGAGTCAAACTTGTTTGAACTATGCCATGGCGATTAAACGCACTTTTTGAGGAACGAGAAAAGAACATTTAAATGAAGCCAGGTGAGCATTGCTCAAGTAAACTTGCCTTAAACGCTCTCGCAGATGACGCAGAAGAAATTACCATTATAATAATGGCGGCTTGTTGTGATAATTTGTGTGTGTTGTTGCTGAAAAAAGTTTTATGTGTAGTTGCTTACCAATCTATTTCTTCTTTTCTCGTTCCTTAAAAAGTGCGTTTATCTTTTCACTTTCTTTACACTGCCATCGCTCTGCCTGATGATATACACACCCGAACCCATCTCCGTACATTTTCTGCCCATCAAGTCGTAGATGGCAGCAGGCTCGTGGGTATGCCACCCGATTGTCTGAACGGAAGTGGGAGTCTTGGTCTCGTCTAACACCCACTGAAAATCGGTAGATATAGGCATTCCGTTATTGTTGACACGATAAGCCAGAGGATTGTTCATATACTCGTCTACCACCGACAGCGTCGTACCTTTTTGGTTCAACTGAACAGAACGGCCAATACTGTTGACCAAGGTAAAAGACCCCCAAGAATAACCGCGGTCCAGACGAATGGCAGAACGAGAATAATTAAAGTCGTTCAGCATCACGCTCTGTCCTTCTTCGTCCGTAAAACGATAATCATTGCCCACCTTTTCGGCTTTCCACGACACTGCTTCGGCTTCCTCATTTGTCCAATATTCGCCCGCTGTACCTTTGCCCACATACCAATAGCGGGGGCGTCCGAAAATATTGTGATAATTTCTCAGGCGATAGTATTGTCCGGTCCTGGGTTGCACCAGTTCCTTGCCATCCATCTTCGCCAACGCCTCCAAGGCTGTTTTCAGATAAGAAAGCTGTGCCTCAGCCACCTCTTCCTTTACCTTGTTATCATCGTCAAAGACATTCTTGTATGCCTTTCTAAACTCTTGATAAGCAGGGGCGTCCGGCTTGGGATAGCCCAATTCTCCCCCATGCAGATAGAGAGGCAGAGCCGACAGCAACAAGTCTTTGGCTTCGTTCACCAACTTTTCCCGTCCGTCTTCCACCTCCGGCAGGAGGAAAATCTGTGTATAGGTCCGTTCAATGCCCAGGATATTCGCCGTCCATGTGCGTCTTACGATGCGGCCTTCATGACTATCCTTTCCCTGAACATTATACCAACGCCCGGCATCTCTATCATGTCTGGCACGCAAAGTGGTCATCTCGGGCAACTTGTCTTTGCTCTCCAGCGTAACAAAGGGCGTGGGAGGATTGGAGAATTTGATACGACTGTCATAATCGTCGATAGAGAAACCGCCGGTATAAACCGCCTTTCTATTCTCATATATATAAGGTGTGCGTGGATAAATATCGAAAGCAGCCTCACCCTTAACTTCCACTTTCAGCATACCGCCATAGATTTCTTCAGGAAAATCTTTATATTTGGTTTTGCCCACAAAGATATAGGGCCATGCCCCTTGCCATGAACCCGTGTTGGGAACATCATCGGCAAGAATATAGGGGAAAGTCTGCCCGAAATCGGTCGACAAGAGAATACGCACCTTGCTGTCTTCTCCATACAACTCACGGCATGGATGCCACTCCAAGGCCAACTTATCTCCACCTGTATTTCCCTCTCTAACAGTAGGCTTGATGCGGAAAGAACTGCCCCCGACAATGCGTACCGACACCTCTTTTGTGTCAAAATACGACCCCGAAGACACTGCCGTCAAGAAACGATAAACACCTGGCCGGAACTGGTCGGAATAAGCGACGGGCTTGGGACTATCGACGTAAATCACCATCGGAGGTTTCTCATAATAGGGTTGAAACATCACATTGGCAGATGTTGTGGGGGCATACGCCGGTTGCAGAGCATTGGGTTCCTGGTATCTATTCACCACGTCGTATGGATTGACCCAATACAACAACCCCTCTTTTCGTGCATTCTTTGCCGAAAGATGAAACTGAAAATAAGTGCCTTCGGTTATTTGATACTCCTTTCTCAGCTTCGTTCCGTCCAACAAAGGCTTTTCTGCCGTCTCTTTTTCGATATAGCCCACATTCTCGTTTTGTCCTCCCTCTTTCGCCACAAAACTATCTGCACTTCGATCGGAACGGGTATAATAACCCATATTTGACAAGATGTTACGCATATTGATGATACTCACCAAGGAGAAAGAGGTGCGATTTTCTCCATAGCCCATAATAGACTGGCCGAAGCCGGGTTCTGTATAGTTGGCGTCTTCTTTCTGATGTGTATGCACCGCACCAAAGAGATGCCCCACCTCATGAGCCACAGTAGAGGGGTTCTTGATGGCTTGTGCCGAGCCCTTTGTATGGTTCGACGAGGCACCACGCAGTAAAGCCGCTCCGTTACCGCCTATCTCTTCCTTATGTTTAATCAACACACCTGCCTCATATTGGTCTTTACCTATCAACTTGTTTAGTAAGTTGGTACCGTTGGATAGTTGCAGATCGAAACCAGTGGTATTGTTTTGCATAATCAACCGTTCGTCGCGGACGACCTCAAACCTCAGTCCCACGGCATTGCGATATACGCTTTCGAGGTATTTTTCCATCTCATTCCACCACTGACGAACCTCCTCCCTACTACCATGAAAATCATGTTGGAAAGAGTTGGGACTAATGGCAATGGCCAAACGAAAGACATAGATATGGCCTAAGTTGACGAGAGCCGCAGCTGACGGCAATTCCACGTCAGGCACAGCCGCACGAGTGGCCGGAACCCGGCCATTCAACGACTCTATCACCATACATTCATCTTCTTCGCAAGGCATGGTGGATGCTGGGTGCAAGGATGCCGCCATCGTGGGCATTGCAAGGCAGCACCAGACGATGAGCAACCATAAAGTACGACGAGAGACGCCGCATTTACCACTAAATAAATTCTGTTTGTTTTTATTCATCGAGATAATTCTGTTTTTGAATTGAAGGAATAATAAAATAATAAATTAACTTGATTAATATTCAAGTCGGTTGTTCAATAAAGAACGTTTTTGTGCAGCCAGATGAGCAGAACCAAGCTTGCTTGAGTTATGCCATGGCTAAAAAATGCACTTTTCGAGGAACGAGAAAAGAACAATAAGGAATAAATGGGAGTTAGCAAAAGAAGAAAAACTAACGAGCAACCATTTTACCCGATCTCTGCCGTCAACTCCATCCTCACCGAGGCTTAACTTCTGCCAACTCCCATTCTTTCCGTCAAAACTACGGATATCAATTAAAATAATAGAGGAAAGTGGCAATACCTTCCAAAGCAGGCTTGCGTTGCCCTTCTATCTCAATTTTAAATTCTATTTCGGTCTTGCACACACCGCGAAGATTGGCAATGGCGTGCAACTTCGTAACGAGGCGAACCCTACTTCCTGTAACAACAGCCTGACCAAAACGCATTTTGTCCATGCCGTAATTAACCAACATCTTAATGTTGTTCACCTCAATGATTTGCTCCCAAAGGTAAGGCAAGAGCGAAAGAGTGAGATAACCGTGGGCTATTGTACTCTGAAACTGACTCTCTGTCTTGGCACGTTCCACGTCCACATGTATCCATTGATGATCCAAGGTGGCATCGGCAAACATATTGATGCGTTCCTGATCAATCTGCAACCATTCTGATGTTCCTAACTCTTCGCCAAGATAGGCGGCAAATTCGTCGTACGAATTAATCACTAACTTACTCATTTCTTATTTTTATTTTTTCTTCGTAAATATTCCAATGCTTTGGTGGTGCGAAGTTAAACAAAAGAGTTGAGGTGGACAAATTAAATGCACACAAACCGCAAAAATGAGCAATATTATATATCCTTCCGCTTAAAATCAGATAAAAGTTCCCGCAAATAACGCAAAAAGGCAGAAAGGTGAGCAACAGATTGTATGGCAAGCAAAGACACGACACACTTGTAATTCAGCAACAACACACACAAATTATCACAACAAATAATACTTATTCGTTAGGGTCGTGAATGGGTGTGGGTATCGTTACTCTTAAAAATTAAACTTGCGGGTCGTTGCTCTTTAGAATTAATCATTTCTTTTGCTAAATTTAAGACATAAAGATTGCAAGTGCCAAGTAAATAGTTTAATTTAGCCAACGTATTGTTACGCCATGGCGAGTAAAACGCCCTTTTGGAGGAACGAGGAAAGAACATAATAATCAATCTAACAGCAATGACAGTTTATAACACAGACAACTATTGTGTGATTTTGGCAGGCGGAAAAGGTAAACGCCTATGGCCCACCAGCCGAGAGAACTATCCTAAACAATTCATCGACTTTTTCGGAACCGGCCGTACACTCTTACAACAAACCTACGATCGTTTTCTAAAGATAGTACCACAAGAAAATATTTTTGTTTGTACCAATCAGATATATGCCGACATCGTGCGTGAACAACTACCAGAGTTGCAACCCAACAATCTGATGGCTGAACCCATCTTCCGAAGTACGGCCCCCAGTTTGGCATGGACAACGCATCGCATCTATCACCTCAATCCCAACGCTAACATCATTATTTCGCCCTCCGACCAAATGATTTTAAAGGAGGAGGCATTTATCGACAATATTCTCGATGGCTTTGCCTTTGTGAAAGACAATGCTTGCGTATTGACGATGGGAATCAAGCCCACACGCCCCGAACCGGGATATGGCTATATTCAGTTGGGTGAATGCGTGGGCAACGACGTGTTTAAGGTGCAATCGTTCACTGAAAAACCCGACCGCAAGTTTGCCCAAATCTTTATGGACAGCGATGAATTTTATTGGAATACGGGTCTTTATCTGCTCAATGCCAAGTATGGCTACGAGCGACTGAACGAAAAACTGCCCGAGGTGTTGAGCAGATATGATGAGGAAGAGCCGGTCTTTAGCATGGAAAAAGAAAACGATTTTATTCGCGACAACTTCCCTCTCTATCCCAATGTATCGATAGAACACGCCATTATAGAAAAGGCAGACAATTCGTTTATCATGAAATGCCATTTCGGATGGGCTGATATCGGAACATGGCACGGCATCTACGAGTCGATGCAAAAGAAGCAAGACGACAATGTGGTGATAGACAGCCAGGTGATTTTAGACAACTGCCATAACAATGTAATCAAGTTATCGAAAGATAAAATTGGGGTGATTAACGGATTAGAAGGTTATATCATCGTAGAAAAAGACAATGTTCTCCTTATCTGCAAGAAAGAAGACTCATCGGCACTGGTACGCAAGTATGTAAATGAGGTGCAGATGAAGTATGGCGACAAGTTTGTGTAGAGCCGGCAGCGGGCCGTCTCTTATATTTCCGACCCCGGATAAAGGTGAATAAAACAAGGGGGATGCGTCATGGCGATGCATCCCCCTTGTTGGATATAAGATATATTTAAACACTCGGAAGCGAGTGTCCGATGTCTGTACTTGTATTTTCTTTTTGTTGAAAAACGGTGTGCTTAATTGAAAATGTCTTCAACTTCCTCACCGTCGTTGTCGCTGTTAAGACCGTCGTTGTTGGTGATGTCTATTGTAGGACTGTCGCTGCCGGGATCAGATACTCTCCAGTTGGATGGAGCACCTAACAGATGCTCTGTTTCAATAAGAGTGATGCCTATAGCCGGCATTATATAGTTTTTCTTTTTCATTGTCTTTTTGGAGTTGATATTCCTTGTTGGCAAGTTTGAATGTTGAGGTTGTCCCTAATGGGGAAAACACCGGCGATTCAAACTTGCAAACCGAGGAAAAAATGTTAATATACCATTACTTTCTTGCCATCCACAACATAGATTCCAGCGGGAAGACCGTGAGTATCCGTCTGCTCTGAAACTTTTTCGCCGCCAACGGCATAAATACCTTTCGACTTTTTGTCGGCGTCAATACTTGATGCCGAAATTGTTTCAATGCCTGTGGTGGTGCTGTTATTGTTTTCGTCTATCACATTCATGAGCTTGGCACCGGAGGGTGCATTCTCGCCATAGTTGATGTAGAAAGTGAGTCCAACCATGTTGAAGTTGTTGGTCATGCGGCGCAAATTTCCTTTGTACATGGCATACACATAGGTGTCTTTGCTGGCTTGTATCTGTTGTGCCTCCGGATTGGAGTTGAGTTTCGTATGGAAGAACTGTATGGGATGAATCTTTACGATTTGGCCCTTCATGTTGACAAACTCTTCAGCTTTTTCTGATACGACATTGGGGTCGAAATGAGTCAGAGGTATGACATAGTTAGGACCTGCAGTTATCTGCTTTTGGCCATAGTTGTCAAAGAAATCGTCCCATACGATATCATATCTGCGGCCACCAACGTGGGGCAATATCAGGTAGGGTTCGTTCTTCCTGATAGCCTCGTCTGTCCATCTCATGGCATCCAGGTTCACGGTTTCAAATTCTATGGTCAGTCCGTCGGCACTCAAACCTTTGAGTTTGGCGAGTTTTACGTCGTTGCCGAATGCTGTTACTACCTGGTCTTTGTTGAGGTTGAGAGGCAGGCAAAAAGAGTTCCACTTACCAATATTGAAGTCGCGTATCAAGATGAGTGTCTTGAAGTTTTGTTTCTGCCAATATTGTTCCTTACTTCCAAAGGCTTGAGATATAAGATACTGACCGCCCAAGTATTTCATCTGGAAATTGTCTATGGCCACCCAGTCGTCGTCGCTTGTACCATTTTCTAATTTTACACCAAATCTAATTTTGTCGCCTTTCTTCACTTTCAAAATAACCTTGGTACTGTAGTTCTCGTGGTCTTGATAAAAGCGCATGCCGGCACTTGTAAGATCGGTGGGAGGATTGTCGAGCGATGAATGCAATGGCAGAGGATTGGTGATAATCTGTATCTGGTCGGAGTTGTGCGGGTTAACTGCAGTTGCATACAGCTTGGCATTTCTTTGCTGGCTTCCGTCGCCCGGTTTGTAGAAACCTTGTACGGTAATCATATAATACCCTTCGCTATCTACGGCGTCGGTTTCTTGGGTAATATCCCCTGTTTTACCTTTCATCTCAGCGTTATAGAACATACCGTAGAGCGAATTGTAGGGAACTGAAGCCTTGTCGGTGTTGCTGGTCAGTTCTCGTTCAAAGGGACGTTCAGTAAAGTTAATCTGATGGTTGGAAGGTTCTGTTGTTACCCCCCAATCATAATAGCGGTTATTGGCAATTTTTACATTATCTGTGATTTGCCACTTTTTTTGGTTTCCATCGTTACGTTTGAAGTGCGGGTCCCACAGGTAGAAGGTGGCATCTACTGGATCGGTATAGCTGGTAACAACTGTCTCTGCATCCTTGTTAAACTGGTTAATCATTTCTTGTCTGGTCAGCATGAGCCAGTGGCAATTCTTGTCTGCTATAGCATCATTCCAGGCCATTTGTTTGCATACAACAACATCTTTGTGCAATCCTGATGCTCCTTTTTGACGAGTCATGAACCAATAGTTGCCATTCCAGTCTTTATAATATATTACATAGCGATAATCTGGATCGGAGCTAACGCGGTTAAACCACCAGTCGCTCCAGCAAGTCAAACCTTTATAACCTTCTTCTGTTTGCGTCATTCTGTCGCACATCAGTCCATTGTCGTCAACCTTACCTTGTCCATATACCCATGCAATCTTGTTTTTTGCAGTAGTTTCTTTGCTTGGAGATGTAAGCATACGGTAAGAAATGCCCTTACCGCCGTATGTTAAATACTCAAAGTGTAAGGGTGTTCCTACTTCGTGGAGTGTTGCTTCCACTCCCCAGTTACCAAAAGAGTTAAGATATACATTTACATTGTTGGGTTCTTCACCGGCTGCAACATTGTAAAGATACATGGTGTTGTTGTTAGTTACTGTTCCATTAAAAACTCCTGCTCCCTTGTAGGCGTATGTCCACATATCCTTTCCGGGCCATTTCCATTGAGCGTTTGCTTGTTGGGGTACAAGCAAACCCAAAGCTACAACTGCAGCGGCAAGTGTAGTTCGCAAAATTTTCTTCATGTTGTTTATTTGTAATTAATTAATAAAAGCAATACTATACTGCTATACATAGATGATGTACTTTTATATAAGTAAATACTACGCTGTTTCAGTGATTTTTTATCGGATAAAATCCTCTCTTAAAATTCTAATGAATCTTTACAAGTAATTTTATTTACAACTCTTGCATATACAAGCCTTGTTTGAGTTATTTTACTTCTGCTTAATTCTGTATTTTAAAGGATAATATTTCTATCTTTTTTCAAAATTTGTGCAAAGTTATGTAAAGTATACAAAATTACCCCCCCCCGATATGTTAAAAAACACAAAAAACAGATAATTATATACCAAATGTGAATCTTCAACAATAGAATGGGGGAATGGTTAATTGTTTTTCATGAGTTTCTTTGATGTGCAAATAATTAAGTAAATGGGTTAACGAGCGAACGACTTGCTAACCGGCAGACAGTTCTGGGGTTGGACAGAAACTACCTCCGGCAATATAGATAGGGAGAAGGGCTAAGCAACAAAAAGTCCCGATTCACATGGTGAAGCGAGACTTTTGGCAATTGTCATACTTTTGTTCTTATCCTATCATTCGTTGCAGGTCTTCCTCAACAGTAGTTATACCACCAAGACCAAATTGTTCTACCAACACTTTCAACACTGCGGGCGAAACGAATGCGGGCAATGTGGGACCGATGTGAATATTCTTCACGCCCAAGCTCAACAAGGCGAGCAAAACAATAACCGCCTTTTGCTCGTACCAAGCGATGTTGAAGGCGATGGGAAGTTCGTTGATATCGTTAGCACCGAAGATTTCCTTCAACTTCAAAGCAACCACAGCCCATGTGTATGAGTCGTTACACTGACCGGCATCGAGTACGCGTGGGATGCCGTTGATATCGCCCAAATTGAGTTTGTTATATTTAAACTTAGCACAACCCGATGTTAAGATAACTACATCTTGTGGCAATTGCTTGGCAAACTCAGTATAGTAGTCGCGACTCTTCATACGTCCGTCGCAACCACCCATCACCACAAATTTGCGGATAGCACCACTCTTCACAGCCTCTACAATCTTGTCTGCCAAAGCAAAAACCTGATGATGGGCAAAGCCACCAACGATTTCACCTTTCTCAATCTCTGTCGGAGCGTCGCAAGTCTTAGCCAAAGCGATTACTTGAGAGAAGTCTTTATGTCCGGTAGCATCTGTTTCGATGTGCTTCCAACCGGGGAAACCTGTTGCATTCATTGTGAATACCCGGTCTTTATAGTTGGCATTAGCCGAAGGAGGAACGATACAGTTGGTTGTAAAGACGATGGGTCCGTTGAAGGTAGAGAACTCTTCTTTCTGCTTCCACCATGCGTTACCATAGTTACCTACAAGGTGTTTATACTTTTTCAATTGCGGGTAATAGTGAGCGGGCAACATTTCGCCGTGAGTATATACATCGATACCTGTTCCTTCTGTCTGCTTCAGGAGGTCTTCAATATCGTGCAAGTCGTGTCCGCTGATCAAGATACCGGGGTTCTTGCCTACACCGATATTCACCTTGGTGATTTCGGGGTTACCATAAGAAGAGGTGTTAGCCTTGTCGAGCAGTGCCATACCAGCCACTCCCCATTTACCTGTATCCAACACACAATTGAGCAAGGTGTCCATATCGGCATTAGGATCGGCAATGATAGCCAAAGCGTCGCCCATGAAATCAGTGATGGTGGTGTCGCTGTAACCCAAACGAACAGCATGCTCGTAGTAAGCAGCCAAACCCTTCAAACCAAGAACCACCAATTCCTTCAATGAACGTTGGTCTTCGTTCTCGTTGCGAAGGATAGTTTCTTTACGGCTTTGTGCTTCATAGTCGGCTTTTTCGCCACCCCAAAGAATTTCGTGGTAAGCAGGAAGATCCACATGATTGCTTTTAGCTATTTCGAGCAGTTGCTTTTTCAACGCAATACCTTTGTCTACACGCTGCAAGATAGAAGCATCGTCGAAATTGGCATTGGTGATGGTTGCAAACAAAGCATCCACGAAATAAGTGTCTACTCCCTCTACACTCTTAACTCCTGCCTTTCGAATGGTTCGGTCGATAGTAGCCACGCCACGCACAACGCCTAAAAGCAAATCTTGGTAGTTAGAGGTTGAAGCCTCTTTACCACACACACCCTTAATGGTACAACCTGTACCCTTAGCTGTTTCCTGACATTGGAAACAAAACATTTTATTCTCCATTAATTAATCTTGTTCGTTAAATGAAATTGACGGTGCAAAGTTACCCTAACCGCAATAGGCAAGGAGTAACATTTGTTACTTAGTAAAATTAAAAGACGTTAAATTATAAGGCACAAACTCTTAAAAAAAACTCTTTTTAAATAATAGAAAATAAAAAACATCCTTTATCTTTGCAAAAGATTTCAATCAACCATTAGTAATTTAACAAAAAGAAAAATGATGAAAACAGTTTATAAACAATTAACTCGCGTGGCAGTTTTAGTATGCAGCATTGGTTTCGGCTCACAAGCAAATGCCCAATACACTCGTAGTACTTATTTTATGGAAGGTGTGGGATTCAGACAACAGCTCAATCCCGCCCAAACACCCGACCAAGGTTATTTTAACATTCCTGTTATTGGTGGAATACATGGCTTTATTCATAACAACAGCGTACCACTCTTCGATTATCAAAAGGAAGAATATGCAGATCACGATGTCGACTTCTATATGAAAGATTCGTTCATGAAGAAGGTGAAAGACTTCACTGTAGCTCAAGGTACAGCTACTATTGATGTGTT
>JALEWR010000121.1 GCA_022783515.1 Prevotella sp. | reverse complement strand
GCCAATACGGAATCTCGCAGCGTTCTCAAACACAAGTTGGGAGAAAACATTTGGTGGCTTATCGTCTTGGCGGAAAGGAGCGGTATTGATGTCAAACAAGCAGTGGAAGATTTTTTGAGAAAAACAGAAAAACTCTTGGATGTCTAAGTCTTCAACCTTACCGCCTTGTAAAGGCACTTCATTGAGATGAGTTATACCGGTTTTTAGGGGCTTCTTGGCATCAGCTGCTTGGAAGCCTCTATTTTGTCATTGGGATATAAGAAAAGTAGGTCGTGGCGCCAACCCAGAAAGTGATGAGTAAGTTGTTGGTTAATACATAATGGATATATGTCAATTTATTTGGACTGCAGTATTGGCCGGATATTTCATTGCACTTTAATTCGTTACTACTTGTTCTGTGAGCCTGAGAACTTATCCCGAACTTAAGTTATAAGCAAAATGTTGAGGAGTAAGCGTATAGAGAAAACAGAACCGAGCAGACGCTTGACAAGAGTATAAAAGAAACAATATATTTTTTATGAGAAACCTTATTAGCATTTTATCGATATTCTTTGCTTTCAGTCTGTCGGCATGCAGTGGAACAGATAGTACGGTCAATACGGAGAGTGGTAATGGCACGTCTCCCTCAGAAAACATTAATTTTGCAAAAGGTGCCGATGTGAGTTGGCTTACCGAGATGGAGGCTTCCGGTGTGCGTTTTTATGACAGTGATGGTAAACCTGCGGAATGCCTTGCACTCTTACGCCGGTTGGGCATCAACGCCATTCGGTTGCGTGTGTGGGTAGATCCTACCGACGGCTGGAATGGGAAAGAGGATGTCATCAAGAAGGCGGTGCGTGCCCATAACTTGGGCTTCCGCCTGATGATCGACTTTCATTACAGCGACACATGGGCAGACCCGGGTAAGCAAAATATTCCTGCGACATGGCAGACTTACGATTTAACTCGGATGAAGCAAGCCGTAGCCATGCATACGCAAGAAGTGTTACAGGCATTGAGAGATAAGGGTGTGTCGGTGGAATGGGTGCAAGTGGGCAACGAAACAGCCACAGGCATGCTGTGGGAAGTGGGGCGTTATAGCGACAGCAATCAACAGAATTTTGCCCAACTCGTCACTTCCGGCTATGAAGCCGTCAAGAAAGTGTTCCCCGCTTCCAAGGTCATTGTGCATGTAGACCAAGGAGATAAGTTGGGACGCTTTACATGGCTCTTCGACGGATTAAAGAAGCAGGGTGCCAAATGGGATGTTATCGGTATGTCGCTTTATCCCGAACCCACAATGTGGCAACAGCAGACAAACGATTGTCTGACCAATATCAAGACCTTGTCACAGCAATATGGATGCGAGGTCATGGTGGTAGAAGTGGGCATGTCGTGGGATGCAGTGCAGGCAGAAGCCTTTATGCGTGCCATGACCGGTGGTGCCAAGAACATCCCACAATGCTTGGGCGTGTTTTATTGGGAACCACAATGCTATGGAGGTTGGAAGGGATATACCAAAGGGGCCTTTGATAAATTGGGTAAACCTACCGCAGCTTTTCTGCGCTTTGCAGCCGATTAAAACCTCGTCGAAATAGCCTCTTTTTTTAAGAGAATGTGCCAATATATTACGAGGGAGTGTCAAAATAGAAATTTGCGACTTGACAATTTTTAATCTGTGAGTTGAGTCTCTCTGTAAACAAAAAAAGTCCATTTCTCTACTCTCCTAAACCGGCTCGTTCACTTCTTCTCTCGTTCACCCACTTCTAACTTTCGTTTTCTTCTTCATGTTTTCCGAAACTTGAGTCGATTTTCACAAAGAAAGTGGTGAGAATGGTGAGTAGACCGCAGGCAAAGACAAGTATAAAGAAGGTGGGGTAGCCTACCTGCAACTGCAAATAACCCGACAAAACGGATGATAGCATCAGCATACTGCTCATGATAGTGGTTCCAAGAACATATTGACGGCCCGACAAATCGGCTTTGCAATAATACATGATACATAGCATCAATGCCGTGAAACCAAAGCCATAACCCCACTGTTGAATAAAGACAAACAGACTGATAAGGAGCAGTGAAGAGGGTTGCACATAACTCAGATAAACATAGAGGATGGTGGGGAAGGTGATGCTCCATGTCATAGGCAATAGCCAACGTCGTAAACCATTCCTGCTAATGACCAATCCGCCCATAAAACCACCTATACCCAAGGCTATCACACCTATTGTGCCTTGTACCAAACCATATTCTTGAGGCGACAAACCTAAGCCTCCTCTATGGATGGCGTCAATAAGAAAGAGTGTTGATATTTTACTCAATAAGCCTTGAGGAACGGCATATAGCGTAACAAATACAATCGCCATTACCCATTCTTTACGTTTTTGAGGAGCGAGAAAGATGCCACATGTATCTTTTATCTGTTGTCCGAGTTGTCGCAACGATTTGTTGGGTTGATTTTCATCTCTCCATTTGGGTATGGCAAAGAGATGCCAAACCCAAAACAAGAGCATCAACCCTGCCACAATATAAAAGGTGAAACTCCACGATAACGAGATGCTGTTGCGGTGAATAATCTGCAGATTGCCCACGAACATCACCAACACCCCCTGGCCAAAGATGATAGCCAAGCGATGACAAATGCTGCGTATGCCGGCAAACCAAGCCTGCTTTTCTTCGCTCAGGGTGTCGTGATATAAGGCTTCGCCAGTTGTTTCGTGTATCACACAAGCCAACGCCATCAGCCAGAAAAACGCGAGTGTACCCTGCAGCCACGAAGGTGTGGGGATGGTGAGAGCCACTCCTCCAAACGCCGTACCCATGGTTAGTTCTGTTACCAATAACCACCAACGCTTGTTCGCCATACGCCTAACCAACCATTTCCATACCGGTTTTAAGAGCCAAGGCAGGTATAACCAACCTGTATAGAAGGTTATTTCCGCATTGTTCAACCCTAATTGCTTATAGAATATCATAGCCAAAGTTGTGATGGCAACATAGGGTAGGGTGTTGCTAAAGTAGAGAGTAGGCACCCAACGCCATGGTTTTGTTCTTTTTTTTTCTATCATTGCTGATGCAAACAAATTCAACTCTTGTATAACCGCTTCACTTCGGCATTGGGATAATAATGCTCCAAGATTGCTTGATAATGATAACCTTGTTCTCCCATCATTGCCGCACCAATCTGACATAACCCCACTCCGTGTCCCCAGCCTGCACCGGTGAGGGTGAATTGTTGTGGTATGCCTTGATTGTCTGTTTCTTCTTTGTCTACAACAAATGCCGAACTATAGAGATGACTTTCGCTCAAACTACGGCGAATCTCCAATTCTTTGCCTATAATCATAGTCTTCTTGCTGCCCACAATCTGCAATCTGTATATGCGGCCGCTCTTTCCTCGTGCCACAGGTACAAGGTCGAGAATGGTTCCGAAGTCAATTCCTGTCTTGCGAGCGATGAGTGCTTGCAGTTCGTCTTGCGAGAAACGCACCGTCCAGCGATAAAAATCTTTGGTGGTTTGGTCAAAGTCGTTGAGTACTTGCGATAAGATTTTCTCGTCTTTTGTATTGCAAAAAGCATCGGGTTGCGTGCGAATCCATTTTTCAGCTTCCTGCTCTTGTGTCAAGTCCGCTTCCACTTGTGGCTGCTGATGGTCGCGTACCACCTTGAGATAAGGCTTGTCCATGTCTTCCCAACAATAGCGATATTCTTCTACCATACCACCGCAGCACTTGCTAAAGCGGGCATCGCAAATCTCTCCTTCGTGTATCAGGATTTGTCCGAAAGTGGCTTTGATCGCCTCTACCACGTTAGGACTCGTAGCCTTTGTTATGCCTTGATAACGCTGGCAATGGTCGTCGGCGCATACATCGAAGATGGTATGGTCTTCTCTGTCATACCATTTCACCAACTCGTTGTCTTTTTTAA
>JALEWR010000108.1 GCA_022783515.1 Prevotella sp. | reverse complement strand
AGTACCCATCACTGTAACTACTGCAGCACAGGGTAAATATGCCGTACACAACATTTCTTGGGAAACAACCGAAACATGGGACTTGGGTTTGGATGCTCATTTTCTTAACAACCGACTGGGCTTTTCGTTCGACCTTTATCGCAAAAACACTAAGGGTATGCTCTTGGCATTACAAATTCCGATGTTCATGGGATATGCCAATCCCGATGTAAATGCCGGTAAGATGCACACCGAAGGTTTCGATATGGAATTGAGTTGGCGTGATAAGATTGGCGATTGGCGTTATGGTGTTGCTTTCAATCTGTCCGATTACAAATCGGTGATGGGCGATTTGAAAGGAACAGAGTTCGTGGGAGCTCAAATCAATCGCGAAGGCAGTGAATTCAATCATTGGTATGGCTATATCTCTGAGGGAATATACCAAAGTCAGAGTGATGTGGACAATTCTCCCAAACTGAATAAGAATATCAAGGTGGGCGACCTTCAATATCGCGACATCTCAGGTCCTGACGGCGTACCCGATGGTGTTATTTCTGCCGAATACGACCGTGTTCTGCTCAAAGGGTCACTTCCTCGATTCTTGTATGGAATGAACTTGAATGTGGGATATAAGAACTTTGATTTCTCCATGTCATTCCAAGGCGTGGGTGAACAATGGGCAAGAAAAACCCCAACAATGATAGAGGGTTTGTCTAACAACTGGTCGAACTTCCCGGAAGTGGTGGACGGAAAGTATTGGAGTTCTTACAATAGCGATGAGCAGAATGCTAATGCCATCTATCCTCGCCTCTCTCGTTCCAACAGAGAAGCCAATTATGCAATGTCCGACTTCTGGCTTTACAACAACTGGTACCTGCGTTGTAAGAATATTTCGCTGGGCTACACTCTTCCGGAAGCTGTTGTCAAGAAGTTGGCTGTCATTAAGTCAATGCGTATTTATGTATCAGGCAACGACCTTTTCTGCATCAACAATGGTGTGAAAGGATGGGACCCGGAGGTGATAGATGCCGGCTATCCTATCATGAAATCTCTTATGGTGGGCATGAACATCAAATTCTGACATTGCAACCACAGAGAGAAGGATGAATCAATATACTTAGTATTAATGTCCAAACAACAGAAATTATGAAAAAACTATTTGTCAATATAGCCGTATGGACAGGAGTATGCCTCTCGGTTGGCTCTTGTCATGACCTCGATCTCAACCCATTGTCCAGCGGTTCCACCGAGAACTGGTATTCCACCACAACGGAAATACAGATGGCGGTTAACAAAATGTATAATTCCACTTATTGGAGACCCGAGGGAGATAATCAGACCGATTGGAGCGATGATGCTGTTTATCGGGAAAGTCTTACCGAGTTTGAAAATGCAACCATTAACAGTGAAAACTGGATTGTAGGCCTATATTGGCGTACAGGTTTCCAAATGGTGTCGTATGCCAACAGTGTTATCAACAAGTATCAACGTGCCTTAGACAAAGGGGCTAATCAAGCAGAGGTGATGAGTTATGTGGGCGAAGCCAAGTTTTTTAGAGGAGTGGCTTACGGCAGACTTATATCTCGATTTGGAGATGTACCCTATATTACCGAAGAAGTGGATGTAGAGGCAGGTTTGAAGGTGGGACGAACCGATAAAAACGAAATTCTTAAGCATGTCTATGCCGACCTCGACTCTGCCATTCGGCTTTTGCCGGTGTCTTATGCCGGCAATCAGCGTGCCACAAAGGGTGCTGCTTTGGCTTTCAAGGCACGCATAGCCTTGTATATGGGCGACTATCGTGTGGCTGCCGAGGCTGCTAAAAAGGTTATCGACTTAGGGGTCTATGCCTTGGAACCAAGCTATAGAGAATTGTTCTTGCAAAAGACCAAGACTTCTAAAGAGTTTATCTTTATTCTTCCTCGCTCCATCTCGATGGGCATAGATATTCTCAGTTCCAACACAGTGAAGAACCGAATGGTACGCAATGCCGGCGGTTGGGCTGCCACCGACCCCTCATGGGACCTTTTGGCGGCTTACACTTGTACCGATGGACTGCCCATCGACGAGTCGCCACTGTTCGACTCACATAATCCGTTCAAGAACAGAGATCCCCGTTGTAGCGAAACGTTGGTGCCTTTCAACGAGCCGTTCTTGGGCTATATCTATAGTCCGTCGCCTGCTGATGTTGAAGTGTTGAACGTGAATACAGGCAAGAAAGAATATAACAACGATACCCGTATTAACAAGCAATACGCTTCTTTCAACGGATTGGCTTGGAAGAAAGGTATCGACGAATCGTGGATGGACAATGGCTATACAGCTGAAAATCCGCAAATCGTGATGCGTTATGCCGATGTGTTGTTGATGTATGCTGAGGCAAAGATTGAGTTGGGAGAGATTGACCAATCGGTAATCGATGCCATGAACACCGTCAGAGCAAGGGCTTATGGGGTGGATAAAGCCAATGTTAGCTCATATCCTGCATTCACCATTTTGCCGCAGAAAGATATGAGAAAACAGCTGCGAATGGAGCGACGCATGGAGTTGGCAGGTGAAAACCTACGCTTTTCCGACTTGATGAGGTGGCGTTTGTCAGAGGTTGTTATGAACAAGAAGCAGTATGGTATGCTATATCCTGCAACAGAATGTTTGGAAAAGGTGGTAAATGCCGGTCACTGGTTTTGGCCTTCAACACCCGATATCGACGAAAACGGATGTGCTGACTTTACAAAACTGGAGAATACAGGTTTGATACAAGTGCTTTCGCAAAGACGATGGGACGACCGACAATATCTCTGGCCCATTCCAGCAAAAGAAATACAGATTAATGGCAATATGACACAAAATAAAGGCTATTAAGTTTTTAGGTTTTAGACTAGTGAGTTCTTAAGGTTTAAGTTGGTAAGTTTTAAAGAGTCTGTGCTTTAAAGCTGCCATTTGAAATGAAAATTTAGGCTGAATTGGCTGGCAGTTCAGCCTAAATTGCTCATCAAGTTAGCCTGATTTCCCAATGGTTTAGTCTGAATTGCATGACTAAGGCAATGTTATTGCTATTTTAGCCTTTAAGTTTAACAACGACAGGAGTGGTGGAATTGGGCGGAATGCCAATTCTTGGCATCCTCAATAAAACTTTCTTAGAGTGAAGTTTTCACTTTCCCTCTTTGGGAAATACCAATAGCAAGGAAAGGGAGGAACACTATCAAGCAAAGTAATGGAATGGGGAAGGCCATTCCACTTGCTCCTTATATATAAATAACAAGATGAGAAAATATTTATCTATAGCCGCCTTACTCTTTTGGACGCACTTGCCGATGCGTGCCACTCATATCGTGGTGGAGGCAGAGAGTTTTGTCAATAAGGGAGGGTGGAAAGTTGACCAGCAGTTT
>JALEWR010000100.1 GCA_022783515.1 Prevotella sp. | reverse complement strand
TTTTTGCTACGGGCATAGCTGCCCCAAAGAATAAAGACCACATGCTCTCGTCCTTGACTCAAGGCTCTGATGGCAGCATCGGTAAACTGCTCCCAACCTCTTCGCTGATGACTTCCGGCTTCGTGTGCCCTCACCGTGAGTGTAGCGTTGAGCAACAGCACGCCTTGTTCTGCCCATCGGCTAAGGTTACCACTTGTGGGGATGGGCAAACCCAAGTCGTTTTCTATCTCTTTAAAGATGTTTTGCAGCGATGGCGGAAAAGCCACCCCGTCGTTCACCGAGAAACTCAAACCATGTGCTTGTCCCTCGCCGTGATAGGGGTCTTGCCCTATAATCACTACCTTTACCTTGTCGAAAGGACAGAGGTTAAAGGCGTTGAAGATGAGTTTGCCCGGAGGAAAACAGACATGTTGCTGATACTCCTGACGCACAAAACTTGTGAGTTGTTCAAAGTAGGGCTGTTCAAACTCTGCCTTTAGCTGCTCTTTCCACGAGGTTTCTATCTGTACAGTTTGCATGATGATGTTTGTTTTTTATTAGGGAAAATCAACCGGTCAGACTAATTATATGAATCAGACTATTCCGAGAATGCCTCTTCCGCTCAATACCACTTCTTGATTTCCATATAATGTTGTGCGTAAGTTTCGGCTTGTCCTTCGCGTGTCAGCTTCACCATCTTGGCTGGAATGCCGGCCCATAGCTCGTTAGGCCCCACCTTGGTGCCTTGCAACACCAGGGCATTGGCTGCAATAATAGCCCCCTCGCCCACCTCGGCATTGTCCAGCACCGTAGCACCCATGCCCACGAGTGACCCCTTACGCAAGGTGCAGCCATGTACATTGGCCAGATGGCCCACTGATACATCGTCTTCGATAATCACTGGTTTGTCGTGCGACTGATGCACACAGGCCCCATCTTGTATGTTAACCCTATTGCCCATGCGGATACCGGCCACATCGGCACGCAACACCGCACTGAACCATATCGAGCAATCGTCGCCCATTACAATATCGCCCACTATTGTGGCGTTTTCTGAAAAATAACAGTTCTCGCCCCATACAGGGTGCTTACCGTTCACGTCTTTTATTAGTGCCATTGTTTTTTGTTTTCTATGGGCAGAAATGATGACTGCAACCGCTCTGCATCTGCCTTCTATGCAAAAATATAAAATTATTAGGTCAATCGCAACAATATGCCCAATAACTTATGCAGATTTCGCCCGGTAAGCCATCCATGCAATTATCCACCGGCAGACCATTGTCTGCTGTTTGCCCAAAGCTATGCCATAAGGTTACAAAAGCAATGCAATGACACGATAAAAGCAATGCAATGACAGAGCAAATGAGGCTGAATTGGTAAGCAAGTAAGTCTGAATTGGTAAGCAAGTAAGTCTGAATTGGTAAGCAGTTTGGTCTGAATTGTGAGGAGAGAGCAGGTCTTCGTTATCCTAAAACGTTATTTTTGTTTAAAAAGTGAGGGATGGTAAGAGGGAAAATAGTGTAAAATGTATAACTTTGCAGCAATTTTATTTTCCATCCATCAATTAGAGAGATAAAACGAGGATATAAAAAGAATAAAGGGAAAGACAGTGCATGCAGCAAGGTGCGGACTTGTCGTTCTTCATGAGAGAGAATATAAAAAGAGATAACAATTTTCGATTACATTAAAAAAATCATTCCAATAAATTTTTATGAATAAATTGACGATGAAAGCCCTGCAAGTGATGTTGCTTGTTATAGGGTTCCCAATGATGGTGTCTGCCGGTGTTTATAATGCAGGTACATACTCATTGAATTTTACGACAGATGCCAGCAATAATGCAACAATTACAGGCTTTGCTACTGTTCCTACCTCTTCTGTAAGTTTGGATATTCCGGCTACGGTTACTGATGGAGGTAAGACCTATCAGGTTACTACGATTTATCAAAAAGCATTTCAAAATAAGACTGTTGTTATAGGAGTTAAGTTTCCTGCATCAATCACTACTATTGGTTACCGTGCATTTGAAGGTACTAAGATAACAGAGGCTGTGTTTCCTGCAGACTCTAAGTTGGTAACAATTCAAGACAATATCTTTGCGTCGACTCCCATCACAAAGCTCGTATTGCCTAACTCTTTAACGGCAATCCCAGCTAATGCTTTTAGAGATTTGCCCACTCTTACAAGTGTAACCCTGCCTGCCGGTTTGGTTTCGATAGATCAAGATGCATTTAATGGTTGTGGCATTTCTGGAGATTTTACATTGCCGGAAACCCTGACAACCTTAGGGGTGAGATGTTTTGCCAATACCCCGAATCTTGGTTCAGTTCTTTTCCCTTCCAACTCGCCTGTAACAGCCATCCCCGATGCTGCATTTTTTAACAGCGGTATTAAGAACATGAACTTTCCTCCCAATTTGAAGAGTATCGGTAATGATGCTTATAAAGATTGTAAGAATATTGCTACGCCCGAAATTTCTTTGCCGGTTTCGTTAGAAACAATTGGAGAGCGTGCCTTTGCTTATTGGAGAAAAGTTAATAATACGGCAGAGTTTCCTGCAAGAAATAAAATCATCTTCCCCGACGGAAGCCGGTTGAAAAGTATAGGTAAGGAAGCTTTCCGTAATGGAACATTCTATGGCGACATCAACTTGCCGACCACAGTAACGGTAATTCCCGACCTTACCTTTACACGAAATGAACAGTGGGACGGACATATCACCTTGCATGAGGGACTAACCACTATCGGGGCTAATGCCTTCGAGTTGGTGGGTTCTACTCAAAGTCTCGTTATCCCTGCCAGCGTTACTACTATCGGTCAGGAAGCTTTCTACTTCTCACCTTTTTCCGGTATTTCTTTTGCTGCAGGCAGCCAGTTGTCTTCTTTAGGTTTAAGGGCATTTAAACAGTGTTTTAACTTGAGCTATCTCGATTTGAGCAGTGTTACTGCCTTGAAGGCAGACAATGCCTCGCGTGCAGTTGCAAGCACCAGCCAGTATGCCTCTATGCCCGCTTACACCGTTGTATATCTTCCAATCGGTAGTTCTGTAGCAGCCAATGAAGAAAATTTTGTGGTAGACGGCACATGCCGGAAATTTGTGGTTTACGACAAAGACCCTGTTTATTATCGCATAAATAATTTCACCGATGCTGGTGGTCGTATATGGATAGGACAGAAGAGTCGTGTAGTGAAGAATGAACCCACTCCCGAGAACTTCGGCTGGAACCGCGGATGCGACTATCCCATCCAGCACGAGTTTACAGCAACCACGGCCGATTATAAGAGCCGTACTTTTGCTGCAGATAAAGGAAAAACTTTTACCATTACTTTGCCCTACGATGCAGAAGTGCCGGCAGGTATGCGTGCTTACCAACTGAAGCGTTTGACCGAGAACAGAGACCAATATTACTTCCTCTCTATTGAGGGTAATACAATGAAGGCGAACGAACCATACGTTTTGCGTATGATTGATGCTGCTACAGCCATGAGCATCCCTACAGCCGGCAATGTGAAGGTGGTGCCTGCTCCCCAAGAATCCAAGCAGACTCCCGAGGCAGAAGATGGCTTGAAGTTTATCGGTACAACCGTTAATATTTTCAATAAGGATGCTGCCAATAAGGGTTATTATACTTTGAGCAACAGCATTTGGTATCCTGTAAGAACAGAGACCGGTACAGAGTGGACGGGTACAACGCCTGTTACAGAAGCTAAAACCAATGGTTATGGCGGTTATATCCAGTCGATGCGTGCTTATGTCTATAAACCCCAAGCAGGTGCTGGATCTAATGCTAAATTCTTGATGTTCCTCGAAGACAGCTCAGAAACCACAGGCATTGAAACTGTGGAGAAGGCTATCGAGAACAAGACTTCCAAGATTTATACCATCGATGGCCGCTATGTAGGTACCGATTTCGATAGCCTGACATCAGGCGAGGTATATATCGTTAACGGCAAGAAGGTATATAAGATATAAGATAAAGCCTTCTCCCAAAGAGGAGAAGTGAAAACGATATTTTAATAACGACATACACCACTTTTCACGACAGAAAATAGAGGGATAGCTCTATGTCATGAAAAGTGGTGTATGTCGTTGTTTTATTTGCTGTCTTAAATAACCCGAGTTCGGGTTAAGTTAGCCGGGTCGCTTGTTAACTGTCAGTTCGGTTGATATCTACTGAGTTAATACGCCATTTTTTTTCCGTCTTTGATATAGATGCCTTTGCCGGGTTGGCTGACACGGCATCCCTGCAAGTTGTATATGCCTTTGCGATGAGGTGTTGGGGCATTGACTTCGCGGATACCGCTTGTTGGCTGCAGCGAATTGTTGATGCGAGAGGCGGGTTGGAACACACGAATATAGTCGACGTGCGATTCGTAATGGAAGTTGACGTCGGCTTTTTTAGCCCACGAGCCATTGCCCACACTTTGGTTAAGAATGAGGAAAAAAGCATGAGTAAAGGGCCATTGGCCTCCATTTAATGCTATTTTGCTTGAAGCCTTGGCATAGCTTCCCATTTTCTTGCCATCTACCAGCCATGTTATGAGGTTTTCTGTCCATATTACGCTGTAGACATGCCAGTTTTCCACGGTCATGGTTTCGCTGAAGCTTGACTTGGGGAACAACAGCATTTTCTTGTTATATGTCCAATTGCTATGCACCGTATGGTAGGCCGTGTTTTTGTCGTCGATGGCCTCAAAGATGTCTATCTCGCCTGCCATGGGCCATGGTTCTGTGGGTGGCTGTGGCATCATCCATGCAGCAGGGAAATTGCCGACATGTCGTTTAGTCTTCATGCGTACATCCACTCTTCCGTAAGTGAAAGAGAAGAGGTCGCGTGTTTCTATCGCTCCCGAAATCATTTCCACATCGTCGGTGCTTCTGTCGGGGTTGGGGATGCACTTCAATACCAGTGAGTTGTTTTCAATATATGCCAATTCGGGTTTATCTGCGATAAAACGACTCCAAGTGGCTCCTTCGCGTGGAGAAGACTTCCAACGAGTGGGGTCGGGACGGGAGCCGTCGGCTTGATTAAATTCGTCGTTAAAGACCAAGA
This sequence comes from Prevotella sp., assembly GCA_022783515.1. Classification (GTDB taxonomy): domain Bacteria; phylum Bacteroidota; class Bacteroidia; order Bacteroidales; family Bacteroidaceae; genus Prevotella. The sequence goes on along the minus strand of JALEWR010000100.1, from coordinate 1,447 downwards.
CGTAGGGCTCGTCGTCGGCATCATCTGCCGTTTTGGGAATGAAGAAGGCTGTTAGTCGGAGGTCGCCATCTACCAACCCACTCTCGATGTCTAAGATTCCATTTTGTATTTCATTGGCAAGGAAAACACGGTCGGCATATTGTGCCACACCGTTCACAAGCGAGTCGGGAGCATTGAGTAGTCCGTGGCGTAGCACGATGCGGTCGATTTTATAGCCCTCGTCAGGTACAACCTTCAGCAACATAGCCGTGCCATAGGGCTGTCTCATCCCATCTACCGGTGTATCTGTCAATGTGGTGAGTTGGCCATTCTCGCCCTCGGTGTGTAGGGTTGCCTCACCACCGTCATGGACAAAAAGACGCACATCGACAATTCCGCCACCATTCCTTGCAATGTGGTTGTCTAACGAAATCTTGCCTGCGGGGTCGGCACTGTCCCAATCCACCTTATAGCGTAGCATATAATAGCCCACAGGCAGGTCGGCAGCCAGATTGAAATGGGGTAACTCCAGGTTATTCAAGTCGGCGAGACTTTCACCCTTACTGTTGTAATACTGTCCGTCGGCACAGGTCAAGGCACTAAAACTCACTATTTCGTTACCTTCCTCCATCGCCCCTCTTGCTCCGGGAATGTTCCATTCAAAGCCTCCGTTGCGATTTTTATCCATATAGACAAGGCTATTCATCCATATTCCTTCATAGTCCAAGGAGGGCGATAGCGTCATTTTCCTGTCTATGGAAAAAGCCTTTGCCGTCAGATCGTGATACACTTTTGTGGGATCAGTCGTAGCTACACTTTGTCCGTTGAGTAATATCCCATTTAAGCGTCGGGTGTTATGCACATTAGACATTGTTTTGGCGAAGTTGATGGGATAGAAATTGTCGGCATTTCGCTCGGTGCCATTAGCTGTCTGATGATTGTTCGCTTGCATGGTCGTTGCCTTCCCTTTTGTTGGCATAGCCAGCAATGCAGTGGTCAAGATCAATAAAGAAAGATTCAATTTATTCATATCGCAATATAGATTGTTTTGGTTTTTATGTCGCAAAAATAGAAAAAAAGAAATGATTTTCCTATTTTTTTATTAAAAACATAGGAATGAGGGCAGAAGTGAAAATAGAAGGTAGGAGTGATAGGGGAGATTGGAGGGAGAGGTTTTGGGGAAGATTATCTCTTCTTTTCTCGTTCCTCGAAAAGTGCATTTTATTATTATTCGCAGGCTCATCAATTCGCCGTAAACTCATTAGCACGTCGCAAGCTCATCAACACGTTTCGCTATGGCAGAGTTCAAGCAAGCTTGGCTCTGCTCATCTGGCTTCATTTAAACGTTTGCATTTCTTGGATGATGCTCCAATATTTCTTGTCGCAAGGTGGTGGTGTCAATATGGGTGTATATCTCGGTGGTCGAAATGTCTTCGTGGCCTAGCATCGCTTGGATAGCACGCAAGTC
>JALEWR010000095.1 GCA_022783515.1 Prevotella sp. | reverse complement strand
GTTTCATATTCCTTTAAGTTTTTAAAATTACAACTATTTAGACGGCAAGACAGGCTATTTAGTTGCAAAGAAATAAAAAAAAATCTACTTTTGTAGTAGAAAATAATTGTATGTTTCACGATGCTTTCATCCAAAGGGAGTTTTCTCCCTATAATGACCGATGGGAAAGAACGAAACAACGACATCAAAAACAAGGGCAACATGGCATATCTTCCCGAAGATTTTATCAGCTATACGACGCAACTTCTGGGCAATGAACGATTTCTTCAGCTCAGCGAAGCCTTAGAAAAAGAGCCTGAGGTGAGCGTCCGACTCAATCCGTTTAAAATCAATCCGGACAAGGCTACCATTATAAACGAAAACGGAAGGGTGGCATGGTGCGACCACGCTTGGTATCTCCAACAACGCCCCAACTTCACCTTCGACCCGCTACTCCATGCCGGTGTCTATTATGTGCAAGAGGCTTCATCTATGTTTTTGCACCAGGTGCTGAAACAATATGTCCACAACCCTATCGCCATGCTCGACCTCTGTGCTGCTCCCGGCGGAAAAACCACCACGGCAAGAGCTGCCTTACCACAGGGTAGCATACTCTTTTCCAACGAACCGATGCGACAAAGAGCACAGATTTTGGCAGAGAACATGCAGAAGTTTGGACATCCCGAGGTCATCGTTACCAACAACTTTCCGAAGGATTATGCCAAAAGCGGATTGATGTTCGACGTCATCCTCGCTGATGTTCCTTGTTCGGGCGAGGGGATGTTTCGCAAAGATGAGGGGGCAAGAGACGAGTGGAGCCTGACCAATGTGGATAAATGCCGGCAACTGCAACGTGAGATTGTGGCAGATATATGGGGCAATCTGAAGGCCGGCGGACTGCTTGTCTATTCCACCTGCACTTTCAACGACAAAGAAAACGAGCAAAATGTGGAATGGATAGCCCAAGAGCTGGGGGCCGACATCCTGCCCGTAACGGTGGAAGAGGCGTGGAATATCTGCCCTGCCATCAACCATGCGTTCCCCGCTTATCGGTTTATGCCGGGTACAACTCGTGGAGAAGGCCTCTTTATGGCGGTTTTGCGAAAGCACGAAAATGGAGAAGAACGTGCGAAAAAGGCGAACAAGAAAAAAGACAGAGGAAAGCAAGAGAAAAGTCAAGTGGCTATTCCCAAACAATGGATTGACAGCCAACAAGATTACACCTATTATATATATAAGGAACAAGTCAACGCTTTCCCCACACGTCATGCAGAGCAATACGAGACGGCACAACAGACATTAAAGGTAATACACGCCGGCATTACCTTAGGCACCATCAAGGGCAAGGACATCATCCCCGACCAATCGTTGGCTCTGTCCATCGACCTCAATCGCCAAGCTTTCCCCTCTGTTGATATAGATGCAGGGCAAGCCCTCGCCTTTCTACGCAAAGAAAGCATCACCTTACCCTCTGACACGCCCAAAGGCTTTGTGCTCTTGATTCACCGCAACACGCCTCTCGGCTTTGTCAAAAACATTGGCAACAGAGCCAACAATCTCTATCCGCAAGAATGGAGAATAAAAAGTACACATACCCCCGAACAAAATAATATCGTTATAGCACTATGAAACAGTATTTGGAACTTTTAAATCGCATCGTCACTGAAGGTGTGAAAAAAGAAGACCGCACAGGAACAGGTACGCTCAGCGTGTTTGGTCATCAGATGCGATTTAACATGCAAGAGGGTTTCCCCTTGCTTACCACCAAAAAACTTCACCTCAAATCCATCATCCACGAGTTGCTTTGGTTTCTTAAAGGCGATACCAACATTCAATATCTGCAAGACCATGGCGTGAGAATTTGGAACGAATGGGCTGACGAGAATGGCGACTTAGGACCTGTCTATGGCCATCAGTGGCGGTCATGGCCCACCTACGACGGCGGCAGCATCGACCAAATACAAAACGTTATCAACCAGTTGAAAACCAACCCCGACTCACGTCGCATGCTGGTTTGTGCATGGAATGTGGCAGAAGTAGAAAATATGGCTCTTCCACCCTGCCACTGTCTGTTCCAGTTTTATGTGGCAGAGGGCAAGCTCAGCTTACAACTCTATCAGCGTTCTGCCGACACTTTCCTGGGTGTTCCTTTCAATATTGCCTCTTATGCCCTACTTCTACAGATGATGGCACAGGTATGCGAACTCGAGGCAGGCGAGTTTATTCATACCACAGGCGATACTCACCTCTACCTCAACCATTTGGAACAAGCCAAGCTACAGCTCACCCGAGAGCCTCGCCCCTTACCGAAGATGCGACTCAACCCTGCGGTGAAAAACCTCTTCGACTTCAAATTTGAAGACTTCACCTTAGAAAATTACGACCCACTGCCCCACATCAAGGCTGAGGTTTCGGTTTAACCCCATCACTCTCCATCACCTATGACCATCAATATCATTGCCGCTGTGGCGAAGAACAATGCCATCGGCTTTCAAAACAAATTGCTCTATTGGTTGCCCAACGACCTCAAACGTTTCAAAGCATTAACCACCGGGCATACCATTATCATGGGTCGCAACACCTTCGAGTCGCTTCCCAAGGGTGCGTTGCCCAATCGTAGAAACGTGGTTTTGAGTCGTACACAAAGCCAATTCCCCGGTTGCGACACCTATACCACTTTGGAAGAAGCTCTCAATAGTTGTCAGCCCGACGAGGAAGTTTTTATCATTGGCGGAGCGAGTGTTTACCAACAAGCACTCGAAAAAGCCCACAAACTTTATCTCACCGAGATTGCCCACACGCCCAAAGACGCAGATGCTTTCTTCCCCTCGTATGCAGATTGGAAAGCGGTGCAAAGAGAAGAGCATGGCAAAGACGACAAGCACGATTACGAATACGCCTTTGCAGACTATACAAAGCCATAGTACAACCCCTGTCACACTTGTACATCCGGCTGCATTTCCGTCTCTTTTTCCTCTCTACGGCATCATTTCGTTATGCAATGGCATGCGTATTGCCGTGCAATAATTATCCTTTCATCTTGAAACAGCATAACTTTCGCCATGCAAGAAAGGCTGAATTGAAAAACAAAACAGGCTGCATTGCCTGCCAATTCAGCCTCAATACCATTACACTTCAGTCTAAATTGCAAGGCTAACGGTATGGAATGAGAAGACAAGAGCATAAGAAATGGAATATCATTGGGGTTAATTTATGTTATAAGAGAGAACTGGGCAGCAAATTGAAACTAATTCATCACACAGCCATAAAAATTATCTCTATCTTTGAACCATGATATGAAGACATTGAAGAAAATGACAATGACAACAAAGTACACAAAAAATACGACACAAAAAAACTGGAGGAAAACGTTTGGAACAATGGCTCTGATGGTGACGCTATGGGTGAGTATGGGGGCCAACGCCACACCCCAACCCCTCGGCAATGAGCCGGCAGCGGTAATAGCTGCCACAGCCGACTCTACCCAAGCCACCACTACAGACAGCTTTTCAACCGACTCCGCCAACATCATTGCAACCCAACCGGACAGTCTCCAAGAAGAAAATGGCGGCGGACTGCACCAGTTGTTGAAGACCAAGTTTATCGAGGGTAATGCCGGCTTTATGTCACTCGTGGCCCTTGCCTTAGTTTTGGGTTTGGCCTTCTGCATCGAACGCATCATCTACCTCAGTTTGTCAGAAATCAATGCCAAGAAATTTATGGCAGACCTACAACAAAAAATCGAAGCAAAAGATATTGAGGGGGCAAAAGAGCAATGTCGCAACACCCGTGGACCTGTGGCCTCTATCTGCTATCAAGGATTGCTCAGAATATCCGAATCGATAGACAATATCGAGCGGTCGGTCATGGCATACGGCAGTGTTCAATCTGCCAATCTGGAGAAAGGTTGTTCGTGGATTACTCTCTTTATCACGATGGCACCGTCATTAGGATTCTTAGGCACCGTCATTGGCATGGTGATGGCATTCGACCAAATTGAACAAGCGGGCGACATCAGTGCCACCATCGTGGCATCGGGCATGAAAGTGGCATTGATAACGACCATCTTCGGTATTATCGTGGCACTTATCCTACAAGTGTTCTACAATTATATCCTTTCAAAAATAGAGCATCTCATCTCACAAATGGAAGAAAGTGCCATTGCCTTGCTGGATGCTATCATGAAGTATAAACTGAAACAATGAAAAGATTCGACATCCACCGGTGGACAACAGAGAAGATGTCACAAACCATTCTCTATGTGCTGATAGTTATCATCATGATAACTTTCGCCTTGTTCTACCTCATCGGCTATAACATTCCCTATCTCTTCAACCCCTCGCTCAATGCTCCTCTGCTGACCGATGGCGTGATGGGCGTGATGGATTTGTTGTTACTGATGGGTGTGGGAATCATCGTTTGGAGCGGTATATATACCGCCGGACGAAGAGGCAAACATGCCGACAACGACAACAATATACCGGTTCGCCAAATTGACTATGCGGTAGCAGGCGGCACAAGCCTGCTCTTAGTATTGACACTTGCTTTGGGTTCGGGTGAGACATTGCTCATCAATGGCCAACCTTTTAGTGATGTCTTTTGGCTCAAACTGTCGGATATGTTTTTGCTCACAAGTTTTTTCTTGCTCATCATCGCTGTGGCAGCCATGATATACGGCAAGAGTAGAAGTTACAGACAACCCAAAAGGTAATAGCATGTTTCGTCGAAAAAAACGCTCCATGCCCCTGCTCAACACCACATCGACGGCAGATATCTCGTTTATGCTGTTGATATTCTTCCTTGTAACGACATCTATGGATGCCGACAAGGGACTTACGCGTAAGCTGCCCCCGGAGGAAAAACCACAACAAGAATGGAGTAACATCAATAAAAACAACTTGCTTCAGGTGGTCATCACAGCCGACAACCAAATTCTTCTCAACGAACAGACAACACCGAAAGACAGTTTAAAAGCTGCCCTAACCGATTTTGTGCAGACTCGTGGCAATAAGCATCTCATCACATTAGAGATGCATGAGGAGGCTACTTACGACATCTATTTCTTCCTACAAAACGAGTTGTCAAGAGCTTATCAAGCCATTCGCCAGACAACTGCCAAAAAACAATTTGGCAAGAACTATTCCCAACTCACGCCTCAGCAAAGAGAAGATATAGACACGCAATTTCCACAACGAGTGGCAGAACGTTTTACACAAGCCAAATGAGCAGTTCCAAGCTTGCTTAAGGTATGTCATGGCGGTAGGTGTTGATGAGTTTGCGACGTGTTGACAAGCTTGCGAGTAATAAAACGC
>JALEWR010000094.1 GCA_022783515.1 Prevotella sp. | reverse complement strand
GGTCATGAAACTTCTTTATTCTCACGTTTTTCAAATGCAGAATAATGTAATAATAAAGAAGTTTCATGACCGCTTTATGTTTTCTCTCCTCCATATTCCACTGTAGCACCCCGCAAAACATTCGATACGCCCCATTCTTCTAACCAGCCATTAGTTTTTTTCTTCTTCCAACGGAACGCAGCACCAACGGCTCACTTTAATCATGACAGCCATACCTGGTACCTCTTTTAATAAAAAGTATTTTTTGTTTTGCCGCACCAACTTACCACTCATTCCTTTCAAACTGCCATACTTCACATAGACGGGAGTTCCTGCTTTAATTCTCGCATCAGCTTCGGTGATATACTTTTTCATCGTAAACTGAGGGCTACACATGAGCATAAACTCCAGCATTTGCCGAGAGGGAATTTCGTATAACTCGTTGCTTTGACTGTCTTTGCGAATAATTGCCATCTTATAGGCTGCCTCCGAAATAATCTTTCTAATTTCTTTTTCATCGCGATCTTTCTTAATGAAAAGCAAATTAAAAATGATAGGACGCAATATTTGCTTAGGTTCTTCCTTACCTTTAGATACAAACGAAAAATCCAAAGGCACAAAATAAGTTAATCCGCAATGGCGAATATAATCAACCGAACAGGCATGTTTCATCGAAAAAAGACGCACAGCATACCAGCTACACTGGTCGTTTGTGGCATCATAAGGAGAAACAATACTGCTCCCCATACCACTATCGCAAGCCGACATACATTCTTCTTCCTGATGCGTTAACTCCATTGATACTTATTATTTTATACCTTATTCTATTCTATAAAAGTAGGTTTTAAGTTGCAAATATACTTATTTATATCATAAATCCCAAACAAAAAATCAATTAGGCCATAGCGTCAAGCCTCTACCACTACAGATAGAATAAGAAGTAAGTTGATTTCTTGGTATTTACATTTTTCTGTTATATCTTTGTAGAACACTTATACTATTAATTAAGGTGGCGGTTTTTTGCTTTTATAAGTTTTTCAACAAGACTTCAAGAGGTAAGAGGCTGTAGGAATAAAGACGAACCCATTAACACGCATCAAGATGAAAGATTTTCTCAAACACACCTTAGCCACGGTTTTTGGCATTACTTTGTTTTTTGTGTTGATTACGATTATCACCATTATAGGTACAACAGCCATCATCGTGGGCAGCCAGTCGTCACCAGCCATAGAAGACAAATCGGTATTGGTCATCAAGATGTCGGGTATTATTACCGAACAGAACGAAGAGAACATCTTGGGAGAAATAACCGGCAACTCATTCAATCAGCTCGGACTTAACGACATTCTCTCGGCAATAAAAACCGCAAAAGAAGACAAGAATATCCACGGAATTTATTTGGAATCGGGTTTGTTAGAAGCTAATTATGCCACACTTACCGAAATAAGAAATGCTTTAGCCGATTTTAAGACAACAGGTAAATGGGTGCTGAGCTATAGCGATATATACAGTCAAGGAGGATATTACTTGGCATCAGTAGCCAATAAAGTGTACTTAAATCCACATGGTATGCTCGATTGGCATGGATTGGCAGCTCAACCTTATTATATCAAAGACCTGGCTGAAAAGTTTGGGGTAAAATATCAAGTGGTGAAAGTGGGCAATTATAAGAGTGCCACAGAATATTATACAGAAACAAAGATGAGTGATTCCAATCGTGAACAAATTACTCGTTATATCACTGGTACATGGGACAAAGTGTGCCAAGATGTGAGCAAAAGCAGAAAAATCAATACAGCAACGCTCAATCAATATGCCGATCAATACTTGCTCTTTGAAGATGCACGCAACGTGCTGAAATATCAGATGGTAGATCAGCTGGTTTATGCCAACCATATGAAACAAGAGATAAAGAAACTTTTGAAACTGGAGGACGATGCCAAAGTGAACGAGGTTTCTATCAACACTCTCAATAAGAACAAAACACCCGACATAGGTTCAGAGAATAACATAGCCGTATATTATGCTTATGGTGCAATTGTTCAATCGCAAGCCACAGGTATGCTGACACAAGAACATAACATTGTGGCAGAAGATGTGTGCAAAGATTTGGAGAAATTGAAAGAGAATGATGATATAAAGGCTGTAGTAATCCGCATTAATTCGCCTGGTGGAGACGCCTTTGCGTCAGAGCAGATATGGCATCAGATTGGCGAACTGAAGAAAAAGAAACCTGTGGTTGTATCCATGGGCGACTATGCGGCATCGGGTGGCTACTATATGAGCTGTCATGCCAATTGGATTGTGGCACAACCCAACACCCTAACAGGTAGCATTGGTATCTATGGCATTATTCCAGATTACAGTCAATTAGCAACCAGTAAGTTAGGCGTGAAGTTTGATGAAGTGAAGACCAACAAGCATAGTGCTTTTGGTAATGTATTTGCACGTCCCATGAATGCCGATGAAACAGCATTGCTCACCGCACATATACGCCGTGGCTATCAGCTTTTTAGACAAAGAGTGGCAGATGGTCGTAAGCTATCTGTAGACCAAGTGGAAGAGATTGCACAAGGACGTGTATGGCTGGGTGAAGATGCAAAGAAGATAAAATTGGTTGACGAATTGGGCGGACTGGATGTGGCTGTGGCAAAAGCAGCTCAACTAGCAAAACTAACTGACTATGCCACCATGGAATATCCCACTCCCAAAAGTTGGATTGAGCAATTACTCAACATGCAAGTGGGAGGAGATGAACTCAATGCCCAATTAAAACAAACACTCGGACACTATTATGAGCCATTCATGCTCATCCGAAACATTAACAATAGCAATATGGTTCAAGCTCGCATGCCAATGCAACTCAATATCAAATAGACATGAGAACAGAGGGAGATCATATCAAGATAAGAGAATACCTCCTACCCTTCAGCTGGATATATGGTGCAGGGGTATGGATAAGAAATCAAATGTTCGATTTGGGTATACTCAAATCTCAAGCCTACAACATACCCGTCATTTCGGTGGGTAACATCACTGTGGGCGGTTCGGGAAAGACTCCACATGTGGAATATCTCATTCGCCTGCTGAAAGATAAAGTGAAAGTGGCTGTGCTATCCAGAGGTTATAAACGCAAAACCAAGGGTTACTTGCTGGCAGATGCCAACACCACTATGCCACAAGTTGGCGATGAACCTTACCAAATGAAGAGTAAGTTTGACGATATATATGTGGCAGTGGATCGCAAACGTACACGTGGCATAGAAAACCTCACCACCCATGAGGAGACAAAAGACGTGGATGTGATTTTGCTCGACGACGCTTTTCAACATCGATATGTTAAGCCGGGTATTAGCATTCTATTGGTCGACTATCATCGCCTCATTATCTACGACAAGTTGTTGCCGGCCGGCTGTTTACGAGAATCGAAAGAAGGTAAATCGAGAGCCGACATTGTGATTATCACTAAATGCCCTAAAGACCTTAAACCAATGGAATTTAGGGTATTAACCAAGGCTATAGATTTGTATGCTTATCAAAGTTTATTCTTCACTACATTGCAATACGACAACTTGAAAAAGGTGTTCTCGCAAGAAGAAAAATCCTTGAAAGAAATTAAGAAAACAGACAACATCCTGCTCATCACAGGCATTGCGTCATCTGAACAGATGGTGGCTGACTTAAAGCATCACAGCAAAAACATTACTCACCTCAACTTTGGCGATCATCATCAGTTTACGGATAAAGACATCAAACAAATCAACAAGGCGTTTGAACAAATGCCACATCCGAAACTTATCATCACAACAGAAAAAGATGCTACCAGATTGGGGCATCTCGACAAACTGAGCGACGAGGTAAAAAACAATCTCTATGAATTGCCTATCCGCATCCAATTCATGCTCAATCAAGAAGAAGACTTTAACAATAAAATAATAAGTTATGTACACAAAAATTCAAGAAACAGCATCCTGGCTAAAAGAAAGAATGACAACAAGTCCCAAAACAGCCATCATTCTGGGAACAGGACTCGGACAATTAGCTTCAGAGATAACCGATAAATACGAATTTCCTTACAACGAAATTCCCAACTTCCCCGTATCAACCGTAGAAGGACATGCAGGAAAACTTATCTTCGGAAAACTCGGAGGCAAAGATATCATGGCAATGGAAGGTCGCTTCCACTATTATGAAGGCTATGATATGAAAGAGGTTACTTTCCCACAACGTGTGATGTTTGAATTGGGTATCGAGACCTTATTCGTGTCTAACGCATCCGGCGGTATGAATCCCGAATTTCAGATTGGCGACTTGATGATTATTACTGATCATATCAACTTCTTCCCCGAACATCCTCTTCGCGGTAAAAACTTCCCCACTGGCCCTCGTTTCCCCGATATGCACGAACCTTATGACTTGAAGCTTGTGGCTTTGGCAGACAGTATTGCTGAAGAAAAAGGCATTCGTGTGATGCACGGCGTATATGTGGGCGTATCTGGCCCAACATTTGAAACACCGGCCGAATATAAGATGTATCACCGCTTAGGAGGCGATGCTGTGGGTATGAGTACTGTACCTGAAGTAATCGTTGCTCGCCATTGTGGCATCAAAGTATTTGGTATGAGTATCATTACCGATTTAGGTTTGGAAGACCAACCCGTTGAAGTAAGTCATGAAGAGGTTCAGATTGCCGCAAACAAGGCACAACCCTTGATGACCGAGATTATGAGAGAAATGATTAGAAGAAGCTAAGTTTAAGTTTTTCAGTTGGGAGTTTGTGAGTCGATAAGTATTTAAGCTTTGAGTAGAAAATCAAAATATTTTGATACTAAACTTAGAATTGAATACTCATCAACTTACAAACTCATTAACTTACAACTCACAAACATGACAGAAATATCAAAATTGGGTGAATTTGGATTGATAGAACATCTAACCAAAGACATTCACCCCAAGAACACATCTACTCAATATGGCATAGGAGATGATTGTGCTGTATTGAACTATCCCGACAAAGAGGTATTGGTTACCACCGATATGCTGATGGAAGGCGTACATTTCGACTTGACTTATATCGATATGGAGCATTTAGGACATAAGGCGGCACAGGTCAATATCAGCGATATCTTCGCCAT
>JALEWR010000077.1 GCA_022783515.1 Prevotella sp. | reverse complement strand
GTGGGGAGGAAGTGGATGGGGACACGATGCCGTTCACCTTTCTTTCTGTGTTTTGCAAATCAGCCTTATTATAGACTTGAATTACACGTTTATCGGTAAAATGTTGATGCATAATTTCTTCTTCCTCTGCTTCAGGTGCGGTATCCATTAGCCAAATAATGATTTGGGCTTCGTTCATTTTTTGATAAGTACGCTCAATTCCGAGGGTTTCTATTTCGTCTGTCGTACTGCGTATACCGGCTGTATCGATGAAACGAAAAGTGATACCATGAATATCTATTGTGTCTTCTATTACATCTCGTGTGGTGCCATGAATATCGCTAACGATAGCTTTATCTTCATGCAATAAACTATTGAGTAGCGTACTTTTACCCACGTTGGTTTTGCCTACAATAGCTACAGGTACGCCCTGTTTAATGGCTCTACCTGTTTCAAACGAACGAAAGAGTGAAACTATCTTTGTGTCTATTTTTTGTGCTAACTCCAACAATTCAGTGCGATTGGCAAACTCCAACTCTTCATGGTCGCTAAAGTCCATTTCCAATTCCAAGAGCGAGGTGATGTTCAAAAGCTCATTTCTCAATGCTCCTAATTCATTAGAGAAATTGCCTCGCAACTGACTGATAGCCATTTTATGACTAGCTTGATTGGTCGATGCAATCAAATCTGCCACAGCTTCTGCCTGACTTAAATCCATTTTACCATTCATAAAAGCTCTCATCGTAAACTCGCCAGGTTGTGCCTGCACACATCCTTCTTTAATAAGAAGTTCTAGAAGTTTTGAAATGATATAGCGTGAGCCATGGCAAGATATTTCCACAGAGTTTTCACCTGTATATGAATGAGGAGCTTTGAACAAGGCAATGATGACATCGTCTATAACTTCTTTACTTTGAGGATTTACAATTCGTCCGTAGTGGAGTGTTTGGGCTTTGCTTTCTGATAACACTTTTCTCGAATTAGAGACAAAGATACGTTCAGCAATGACTATTGCGTCACTGCCTGAAATGCGAATAACCCCAATAGCACCACCTGCAGGAGTGGATAATGCACAAATCGTATTTGTTGAAGTTAGCACCATATATTAAATTCTATCTAATATGGTTTTAATTAGACCATTAATCGAGTTTTTATAACCAACATTGGCTTCTTTCACTTTTCGGTTGGCAATAACCATACAACAAGTTGTTGCCTTATGCCCCATCAATTTGGCTAAGCCTGCAAGAGCACTACTTTCCATCTCAAAATTAGTGATACGATGACCTTGATATTCAAAGCTTTCCACCTTTTCATTTTGATTGGGGTCTGCCAAAGGAATGCGTAATTCACGTCCTTGTGGACCAAAGAAACCGCCACAGGCAATAGTTACACCACGCACCATATCGTCGCCAGCAATTCTGTCCAACAGTTCTTTGTCTGAATCGATGGTATAAGGTGCTCCCTTTTGGTTGTTCCATTCCATATGTTTCTTAAATGCCTCTTCAAAATCTAAGTCGCATACTTCATTTCTGCCTGCATAGAAGTTGAGCAAGCCATCAAAGCCAATACTCTTTTCACTGGCAACATAAGTACCGATGGGGGTGTATTCTTGCAAACCACCGCAGGTGCCAATTCTTACCAAGGTCAATGATTTTAAAGGAGTCTTTTCCATACGGGTTGTAAAATCAATATTTGCCAAAGCATCCAACTCGTTAACAACAATGTCGATATTATCGCATCCGATACCTGTACTTACCACTGTGATGCGTTTTCCTTGATAGGTGCCGGTGATAGTATGAAACTCACGACTTTCGATATCACACTCCACACTCTCAAAATGTGAAGCAACTAATGAAACACGACCGGGGTCGCCCACTAGAATCACCTTATCGGCCAATTGTTCAGGTTTTACATGAAGGTGAAAAACACTACCATCTTGATTGATAATCAATTCTGATTCTGCGAAATATTTTGCCATCATTTCTAATTTTAATGGGTTATTATCATGTTCCTTCAATAGAAGAAACTATTATCTTTATTATCTATACGATTTGTTTTCGATATTTCTTATTTCTTTTGCTAGCAGTTGGATGCGTGTTTGCAAATCATCCATCTTTTCTTCATATTGCAAAACTTGTCGTTTTGTCTGTTTGCTTCCTTGATGGATAGTTCCCTGCATTTTATCCAAATCTTCTCTATATGCTGCATACTCTTTTTCCAATTTTTGCAATTCCATGAAAAGCTGTTGGCTTTGTGGTGAACTGAATTGCAATAGATGTGTGTATATCACGCTGTCATTAACAACAAAACGGAATGCAGCGGTGGCTTCTGTTGATTTGTTTTTATTGCTTATTCGTTCTAATCGTTTCAAGGCTTGAATTCTATCGCCAAACTTCCATGTATCTTGAATACTCTTGATGTCTGCTAATTTCTTTAAATCAGCATCGCTCATTCCCTCATTCTCTAAACTTTCTCGTTGGGCTGTGGGAACAAAGATATAAATACAAACTTTATTGTTTTCTTGATAACGATCTGATACTAAATAGCCTAAAGAGTTTATCTCGTCAAAAGCTATAAGGTATTCGTTTGCTGAAGAGTTGAAAGGCAGGCCATAGTTTTCCGGTTGATAAAACTGTCCGTTATCATAATTCTTCTTCGTAACAAATATGTCGTAACCGCCAACACTATGCTCTCCCTTAGCTGCAAAAAACATAGTATTGCCATCGGGTAGCAAGAAAGGGAAATTGGCCGACTGATATTCATAGCCAATTTCATTGATTCTACGAGGTTTACTCCATTCATTGCCTAATTTATCGCTCATCAATATGCCTTGAGGAGAAACTGAATCGGCTATGGCGAAATAGCGGGTAGTCTTCAGTTCATTTTCGTACACACCACCTTCTTTTCCCTTTTCTGTTTGAAAAAACGAACTATAGTGGGCAATGCTACCCATTTCTACCGATAGGGGAATGTGCGAAATGAAATTTTCCTTATCTACCACCATACTATCGATAAACATCACCTTGGCGGTAGACGAGAGCATGGATTGATATAATTTTTGTCCAGGTGTTATAACTTCTATAGCAGGTTTTACCACCTTATTTTTAACCTTGCCACCTTTTCGTTGAGCCATTGCAAGCAGAGAAGTCAACGTAATCAGTAATAAAGAGTAGAATCTATATTTTGTCATCATGAAAAATCATTAATAAACAAAGATAGTCAATAATCAATAAAGATAAAAAACGATATGGTTTATTTAAGTATTTTTGTAATACAAAGCTTCCAACGCATCATTCCTCAATCAGTTTATTGGCTTTTTCCAAGGCATTCCAAACCGAGAATCTTGCTTCTGGGTTCATTCGCTCTATTTGTTCAAACAAGGCTTTTACTTCACTTCTATGAGTTTCTTTTTCGTAAGGACAATTCTTATTTTGTTTTCTGTAGCCTTGAATTCTTGCATATTCCACCATGTCTGCTTCATGTTCCAAGCATAAGGGACGAATGATGGTGAGGGGCATCTTTTGTAACTTCAACTTCACAGGCAT
>JALEWR010000049.1 GCA_022783515.1 Prevotella sp. | reverse complement strand
GCATTATGTACACCTATACTCTGACGGTGAGAGTAAGATTGAACGATTAACATTGAATGGTTCGGGGTCAGCAAATATCCATAATGGGGCGTCTTTCGGTGAGATTGTGTCAGACCCTGACAAAGGAAAAATGCTAAATATAGCCGTTGATGGCATCTCCAAACGCAGAGTGTTGCAATAATGGCAGGTCTTATTGTCGGTTTTTTATGCTTGAAGAAGCGAAGAAGAACTTTTTTACCTTAACTTTGCATACATGAATATTGAAGAATTGAAAGATAAGAAGATTGCCGTATTGCTGTCGGGAGGTGTCGATAGCTCGGTGGTGGTGTACGAATTGACACGATTGGGATTCACACCCGACTGCTTTTATATCAAAATAGGCCCTGAAGAAACAGAAGAGTGGGATTGTAACAGTGAGGAAGACCTGGAGATGGCTACCATCGTGGCACGCCGCTTCGGATGCAAGTTGGAGGTGGTAGACTGTCATCAGGAGTATTGGGATCAAGTGACACGCTATACCATGGATAAGGTAAAAGCGGGCTATACACCCAATCCCGACGTTATGTGCAATCGTCTTATCAAGTTTGGAGCATTCCACGAGAAGATGGGACACGCCTACGACCTCATCGCTACGGGGCATTATGCACAGACAGAAATAATCGACGGCAAGAAGTGGTTGGTCACAAGTCCCGATCCGGTGAAAGATCAGACCGACTCCTTGGCACAGATTGCCGATTGGCAATTGCGTAAAGCGATATTCCCTATTGGGCATTATCAGAAGGGAGAGGTAAGAGAGATTGCCGAAAGAGAAAACCTTATTAATGCCAAACGCAAAGATAGTCAGGGCATTTGTTTCCTCGGAAAGATTAATTATAACGACTATCTGCGTCGCTATCTCGGAGAAAATCCCGGCGAAGTGTTGGAGTTGGAGACCGACAAAAAGATTGGGCAGCACAAAGGTCTTTGGTTTCGCACCATCGGACAACGCCACGGTTTGGGCTTCGGAGGCGGTCCGTGGTATGTGGTGAAGAAGGATGTGGAGAACAATACCTTGTATGTGAGCAAGGGATTTGAGCCTCGCACTGCCTATAAACAAGATTTTCCTATCCACGATTTCCATTTTCTTACCGAACCGGTGGACATGCAACGCGTAACATTCAAGATTCGGCACACGCCCGAATACCATCCTGCCACACTCGAAAAGACAGGAGAGGGACGTTATATTGTTCATGCCGAAGAACTGATACAAGGTGTGGCTCCGGGGCAATTTTGCGTGGTTTACGACGAAGAACATCATCGTTGTTTCGGTAGCGGAGAGATAACGGTGTAGCGAGGTGGCGTCTGTTATCCTGCGATAATTATTCCACAAGTAAAGAAATATCATTAGTTTAAAACAAGAGAATATGATTTTATCGACAACACCCACTATTGAAGGGCGTCCCATACAAGACTATAAGGGCGTAGTGACAGGCGAAACCATCATTGGTGCCAATGCTTTAAAAGACTTTATGGCAGGCTTACGCGACTTCTTTGGCGGTCGTAGTGGAGCCTATGAACGTGTTTTGCAAGAGGCAAAAGATACTGCTCTGCATGAAATGACAGAGCGGGCAAAGGCTCTCGGGGCCAATGCTGTGGTGGGAATCGACTTGGATTATTCTACCATAGGCCAAGCCAATTCGATGATTATGGTAACATGCAGTGGCACAGCGGTGGTGTTATAATAAGTGGAAACACAGATTTTATCTCATAAAACAATGTTTTTATTCTATCAATTCAGGCTCAACTGCTTGGCGGTTGAGCCTGAATTGTATTGCAAAATAGGCCGGTTTGTTCTTCAAAACAGCCTGAATTGTAGGTATAAAGATTTGATTTGAAGGAGGAAAAGACATGTTTTTTGAAGCATATATGCATGTTTTGGAATGCGTTTATATTTGCTTTCTTTTCTGTAGACCATGCTTTTCGTCGTTATCTCATCACCTTTTTACCTCGTACAATGGTTATTCCGCGGTGGTCGTAACCTGCTTTTCTGCCTTGAATGTCGTAGGCAGGAGCCTTTTCTTCCATGTTGTTTGAGAGATGAGAAGCGATGGAAGTGGTGGAGGAAGAGTTGTCGATGCGGATGATTTGACGGTAGTAGAAGGTCTTGCTGACATCGGTTCCCGACCACGTACGCACCACATATTGTCCCTTTTCTTGCTCTTGATAGGTGGTGGGAATATTGTTTCCGAAGTAGCCCTTTGCCTGAACGTCGGCTTTGGGTGGCAGTTCGTCACGACTTTTCACCACGATATAAGACTCGGGCGTATTTGTAAAGCTCACATACCCTTTGCTGACGGTAAAGCCGCCTTCCGCCTTTTTGTGAGTGGCAGCGTCGGTGGGAGAGAGGCAAGTGAGGGTATAAGCCAGCCCATCTTCCACTTCTACCTTGATGATACCTGCTCTCACACGCTTTTTAGAGCCGTTATATGCCACCTTGTCAAAGTTTTTTTGCGGTAAAACCACTTCGCATTGACCGTCTTTTGCCCTCACTCCTTCGGCCAGAATGTGGGGGAAGGAATTGCCAAAATCGGTCGATAGAGAGAGCCGGACCTTAGAGTTTTCATCAAAGAAGTTGTCGTTAACACCCCAAGTAACAACTATTTTCTCACCTGCTTTATATTGATTCATGCTGTTTACGGGTGTGATAGAAGCTTGAAAGGGCGTACCTGCCACGATAGTGAGCTTGGTTTCGTAGGCATCGATGGCAGGATAGAAAGGGTGCCGGATAAAGTTTTCGTAGGTGGGAGTATGCTTAGGTTGCCGTATGGCAGCCATCCAGAAGGTGTAATCGCCGGGTGCCACGGTGGTGGGGTCCGACCCATCGATGAGCATAAAGGGCATGGTACTGCTATCGTAAACGTCATATTGTGGTCTGTAATCGATGTGTCCGTCTTCGGTTTCGGGCTTGGTCATGAGTCCTTGTTTGGGCATTTGCATGACGTTGAATGGTTGACTCACTGGTTGGAATGCAAATTTGAGCGGATAACCCTCAGGGTCTGTGCCACTGAGATGAATGGCAAAGCATGCCCCTTGTGGTATGCGATAGTGGGGTTGGCACCATTTTTCGTCGAGAGAGGGGGTAGAAGAATCGGTGGGAAGACCGTAAAGATAGTTGGTATTATAAGAGATGGCTTGATTGTCGAGTTTCACCAAGGTGTTTCTGTCACGTTGTGTCGTGGGGAAGTAGGCACTGCTACGCGTGGCAGCGGCATGTCTGAAGCGATCGATACTAAAGAGAGAGAAGAATGCCCGTGGGTTGCCATAGCTCATCATCGATGTTCCTAAGCCCGGCTCAAGAAAGTAAGAATGCACTGTTTCATTGGTGCGGTGGGTGTGTTTCGACCCCAATAGGTGGCCCAATTCATGACAAACGTGCTGCACATTGGCGTCGCTGAAGCCTTTAGATTTGCCGTCGCAGACATAAGCCGAAAACATATCTGCTTGTCCGGTCAATGTACTGGTCTTTGAATCGATAATCCATAAGCTGATGTCGTAGCTGTTTTCGCTAATGATTTTATCCATTTCCGACTTACTTTTGTTGTATCCGAAGATAGAGGGAGGATTGGCATCGAACTGCGGATCGGAGTTGCAACCGATAAGTTGGTCGTGGTCTGCCACCTGAAAGCAAAAGCCCACTGGTGCGTAATGTTCGTTGAGTGCCTTCTCTGCCTTCTTCCAAAAGTCCCGAACATCGTCGGTATTGCCGCCAAAGCGTTCGTTTAATGTGTTTTTGGTTACAGGAAGAGCCACTCGCCACACTCGCATCAGATGACTATTGGTTAAGAACGAGGTAGATTCGAGTTTGGAAAATAATGATGTTTTATGATGGGTAGAATTGTCATTGCCCATCACATGGTTTGTTCCCAGTGCCCAGAAGCATGCAAGGCTTAGGCATAGTTGCAGTCTTTTTTTCATTTTTCGATTGATAGGATAATATAGATTGTTGTTGTAAATATTTTACAAAGGTAAAGAAAAGAATGTATATCTGTTTTCTGATGCGTTAAAAAATAATATAGGACGATGGGCTTTTATCTATAATGTGCTATCTTTGTAGATAGAAAAAATCTATAGAGAATGACACTTCAACAATTAGAATATGTGATGGCTGTTTATCGTTTTCGCCATTTTGCGAAGGCTGCAGACAGCTGTAATGTTACTCAACCCACGCTCAGTTCGATGGTTCAGAAGCTCGAAGAAGAGTTGGGCGTGAAGATTTTCGACCGTAAAAGTCAGCCCATTGTTCCCACTCCGGCAGGTAAACTCATTATTGAGCAGGCTTGGAAGGTGTTGCAACGTGCCAGAAAGTTGAAAGAAACGGTCGAGGAAGAGAAGAATTCTCTGCTTGGAACGTTTAATATAGGCATTCTTCCCACCATCGCTCCCTATCTCATTCCACGCTTTTTCCCGCAGTTGATGCGTAAGTATCCCGACATGGATGTGCGTATTACCGAACTGAAAACAGAGGATATGTGTCGTGCTTTGATAAGAGGCGATATAGATGCTGCCATCGTTGCCCGTTTGGACGAGATGGAAGGCTTTGACTCTCACTTTCTTTTCTACGAGCAATTCATGGGTTATGTGGCAGAGGGTGACCCGCTTTTTGGGAAGGAAAGAATTAAAACCAGCGATTTGACGGGTGAGTTTCTTTGGTTGTTAGACGAGGGGCATTGTTTTCGTGAGCAGCTTTTTAAGTTTTGTAATCTAAAGACAGCCACTCGAAGTAAGACCGCCTACACCTTGGGAAGTATAGAAACCTTTATGCGTATTGTCGAAAATGGTAAGGGGGTAACCTTTATTCCTGAGTTGGCTGTGTTGCAGCTGAACGAATCACAGCGTCGTCTTGTGCGTCCGTTTGCCATTCCTGCTCCCACTCGCGAGGTGATTATGATGACAGGAAAGAACTTTATTCGCACCAAACTTCGTCAACTTCTTATCGACGAGATACAGGCATCTGTTCCGCAGGAGATGCTGAAGTTAGGGGCGAGTAGGGTGAAAGTGTAGTTTGATAGCTGCTTGTCATCGCTGCATAAACATAAGAGATAAACGGAAAAACGCCGGTTGGATGACATATCCAACCGGCGTTTTTGAGTTGTGGGGTTAAGTCTTGAGTTGTGAGTTCTTAAGTTTTATATCCTTAGAACCATAAATCGTCGTGATTGTGAGCACCTGCATGATTGATGCGAGTTTGGAAAGCAGCCAACGCTTGTTCGTTGCTGATGCCGTAAGCTGTAGCAATTGCTTGAATCATCTTCTTGCTTTCTTCGCCCAAGTCGTTGTATGCCACATCGTCATCTTCATCCCAGTTGTTTTCTTCCTTACGCGAATGAGCCACGATAAAAGGTACATCGATATTGATGTCCCAGTGATCGCTCAGCTTTTGAGCATTGGATGGAGCATAGAAGGGAGAGGTCTTACCATCTTTAAACTTAGATATACGGGCATGCATCAAGCGAATATTAAGGGTAAACGTTTTGCGACTCTTCATAAAGTTGAACCATCCCTTCATGCCGATGGGATTGTCTTTTCCTGTGAGTTTTGTGCCTGCATCTTTCAACGTCTTATCCCATGGAGTGGTATCCATATAAGTATATTGGAAGAACTTTGCAGGATCGTTGTCGTCGGCTTCAGCTACACTGAGATTACCCAATGGCTTTACGTCTTTGGGAATAAAGAAATGTTGGTGTATTTGGTCTTGTCCGTTCTCTATAAAGTGACCTGTGATTTCTTCGCCTTTTTTGTTATAATAGCGAATCCACAATCCATATGCCGACTGAATGTCATCGTCTCCACTAATCACCACAAACTTATCGGCACTGCCGGGAGCGATGGCCATACCCTTACCTTCTTGCAATTCGTAGGTAATGGTTTGTACCGACTTCATATATTCCAATCCCTCTATATCGGCATCTTGATGGAACATGACGTCGTGGAAATGACCACTCGCGAGTGTTAACACTATTTTTGTGGGGTCATCGTGCAATTTATTCAGTGTTTCATCTTTTGGAGCTTCAGGATCTTGACTACAAGAGCTGAATGAAATTGTTGCCATTAAGCTGACAAACATCAGCGAAAGGATGCTAAAAAACTTCTTTTTCATTGTTCAATTACTTTAAATTAATGAGTTAAAAATTACAGGTTATTGTTAGTTTTACGTCGCGGCCGAGGTCGTGAGCGTAGTATCTATACCTATTGGTATATTCTTTGTATTGGGTGTTGAGTAGGTTTTCTGCACTCAA
>JALEWR010000041.1 GCA_022783515.1 Prevotella sp. | reverse complement strand
GTTTTGGATGTACAAGCATACGCCATGTATGAGTTTGTTAATCTGTTTGTAAAACGTCTTTCTGAAGCAAAGAAAAAGACTGACAAGGACATTGTTAAGACTCGTTTTATGAATGCGTCGATTAACCACAGTCGCTTTAATGATATGGACAAAGATTTGGTTTGGAGTTATTATAGCAATCCAAACTATATCACTCGTTTTTCGTTGGACACCGATTGGGTAAAAGCTTTGGCTGAAGTCAGAAGTAAACGATAATACATTACTGAATGGATAAGCCTCTAACGTTATGCTAACCTTAGAGGCTTATTTTATAGTTCCTATTATTAAGCATTTTATATATACAAAATCGTTTTCAAGTATATCCCTATATATCAACAATTACCATATCATTTATAACAATCAAGAATGAAGTCACTAAAAGAACTTTTTAAAATAGGAAAAGGACCATCTAGCAGTCATACGATGGGGCCACAAAAAGCTGCACAACTTTTTAGCGATAAAAATCCGCAAACAGCATTGTTTGAAGTTACGCTATACGGTAGCTTGGCGGCTACCGGCAAAGGACACATGACCGATGCTATTATCGAAGAGATTCTTACTCCCACTGCTCCGGTTAAGATTATATGGGAACCTGCAACCTTTCTCCCCTTTCATCCCAATGGAATGAAGTTTGTTGCTCGCGACAATAGCAATGAAATTATGGACGAATGGGTGGTCTATAGCGTAGGTGGCGGGGCCTTATCGGAGGGAAAAGGACAAGGAGATATGTTCGATACGCAAGAAATTTACGAGATGAATTCATTGACTGAAATCATGCACTGGTGCGAGAAAACAGGACGTAGTTATTGGGAATATGTGGAAAAGTGCGAGGATGATGATATCTGGGATTTCTTGATGGAAGTGTGGCAAGTAATGAAAGCAGCAGTAGAAAGAGGTCTTAATACAGAAGGTGTATTGCCTGGCCCACTCGGATTAGCTCGAAAAGCATCTACTTACTATGTGAAAGCCAGTGGTTATAAGCAATCATTGCAAAGTAGAGGGTTGGTATATGCTTATGCATTGGCTGTGAGTGAAGAAAACGCATCGGGGGGAACGATTGTTACAGCTCCTACTTGTGGGGCCTGTGGTGTAGTTCCTAGCGTTCTTTATCATTTGTCTACCAGTCATAATTTCAGCGACACAAAGATTCTGCATGCTTTAGCTACTGCCGGACTTTTTGGTAATATAGTTAAACATAATGCGTCTATTTCCGGAGCAGATGTTGGCTGTCAAGGTGAAGTGGGCGTAGCTTGTGCCATGGCATCGGCAGCTTCTTGCCAGTTGTTTGGTGGAAGTCCTGCACAGATAGAGTATGCCTCCGAGATGGGATTAGAACATCACTTAGGGATGACCTGTGATCCGGTGTGTGGATTGGTACAGATACCTTGTATCGAACGTAATGCCTTTGCAGCCACAAGAGCTTTAGATTCTAACCTCTATGCTGCCTTTTCTGATGGTAGACACCGCGTGTCATTTGATCGTGTTGTACAGGTGATGAAGCAAACTGGTCACGATATTCCTTCACTCTACAAAGAAACCAGTGAAGGTGGATTGGCTAAGGGGTATATGGAAGATAATATTACCTTATAATAATAGTTTGGTGTATACTTAGAGATGCCGATATGAATGAGCCGTTTATTACATATCGGTATCTTTCATATTTGCTTGTCATAGCATCTTTCTATGATTGATTTAAGAAGTATTCTATCGAAGGTTTCTACCACAAACTCTAACTTTTAATTCGGCAACGATAAAATCCATCCTATCCTCATAATCAGGGAGATGCCAATTCATGTTATACTTCTTTTCAAGAATATCTCTGTATGCCACTTGTATATCGTATAGCGTTGCCCATATTAAGAAGAAAGGATCGTATCCTTCAGCCTTTAGTTGTTTGGCAATTTCCGGGTCGATAGTCTGTCTTTTGGCCATCAGAGGGCTACCAGTGACAGATAAGGCTTCTTTCTTGTACCGCTTGCCCTTTCGTACTACGTCTATATATACATATTCATGAGACGCTGTTACCATCAAACTGTCTTTATTGCCATAATAAGGCCTATACATAATACTATCTATGCCATCTTGATAAGGTCTTTCTGTGAGGATATAGAAGGTACAGAGTGAATCTGATAGAATTCTTCTTTTTATGGTTTTTATCTCAACTTTTTTACCATAGCGTTCTATGAGTGTCTTGGATAATTGTTTTCGAGCTGCTTTTTCAATATTTTTGGCTGAAGATGAAAGCACAAAAACACTAATAAAAGAAAGCAAGATAAGTGCAAAAACCTTTTTCATTTTTACTGATTGATGGGGGTAATAGAATTAAAATGCCTACTTTTTAACCCTTATGATTCTAATACCTTGCTGCATTCTTTGTTCTTTCATATAAGCCCAAAGTGTCTTTTTGTCTTCTACCACCTTCTTGCTTAATGATGACGCATGAAGAAGATGCAATCCATTTTTATGCCAAACGGCAAAACCTATATGGCTGGTATCTAAGCCTTCTCGCTTAGTGATAATGGCAACGATATCGCCATCTTGAATAGCTTGACGGAAAATATTGGTATTGGCAATGTCGGTTTTGGGTATATAAGAAAATTTCTTACCATTCAATTCATTCTCCATAGCACGAATTTTCTTTATTCTTTGAGGCTTTCCCTTTAACATGGGGTATTTTTCGGGAAATCTACTCATATAATTAATCTTCAGTGTCTGAACAGCAGTGAAAGGCGGGTTAGGACCTTGCACTTCCTCCACTAATCCACCCTTTGTATTATCGGCTATCCATTCAGAAAAATAATGCAAACGAGAAGTATAGGCAATATCACCCGCTCTATACCTTATTTGTCGCAGATTGTGGCAGAAATCCTCAAAACCTGTTTTTCCTTCTTTTACGCAGGTTGTTAAAGCCAATACGTTTTCTACAAATGTAGTGCAATCCAATTCGCGTAAATTAATTACCAATTGCTCTTCAGCATTTCGTTCCAGTGTTTGAGCCACATAAGGGATACCTATAAATTGGCGGGCAAAGTGAAGAATGAGATTTTCATTTTTATCTAGCTTTTGAGCTGCCTGTAGCCAACTAACCACCTTGAGACTATCTTGTTCAACATATTGTGGAGTCGCTGCTTTCAGTGTGCTTACACAAAAGCACGCCCATAGTAAAATATATTTTCTCATCGTTTTCCAAAATTAAATCCTACATAAATATTTAAACTACCAAACATATTGTTGGTAGAAAACTTGTTTCTTCTAAAGTTATAGGTATGCAGAATGATGCTCGAGCCTGCATACCAACGCATATTATTCCATACAAGTCCAAATCGCCCTACTCCATCAATGTTAAAACTATTGAGAAAAAAATCTCTAAATGTTTGCTTTTCAGCACTGACATCTCCTAAGGTACGCTTATAACCCACAGCTAATGATAGAGAGCCTGCCAACAGCCAGTTATGAGCAAAAGCCCAGTTGTAAGCATAGCCACCCGATAGAGCAATATCGGTATAATGAATTTTACTCGCTAAGAGAGTTGTATCTAATACTCCTATTTTCGACTTATCAATGTTCTTTTCTTCAATCACCCTGTCTAATTTCTGCCAATCGATATCCAAAGTATGCTTGGTATAACCAATGCCTGCTAAAGCACTGCCTGCACTTCTACGCTGAATGGTACTCTGACTGAAGGCTGCAGGATAGGAGAACTTGCGATGATTAAAAATATAGTATAGGTTAAAGCCTTTAACGCTCGACTGCATTCCATCGAAAGGAGTATTGTACAGTTCATTGATGCGAGAACCTTGTTTGCCTACAAAACTTTGAATTTTATAGTTAGTACCTGTCTTACGAAAAAACAAGTCAATTCCTATTTGAGAACTATATAAGCTCAAATCAAACTCTTTTTTATTCTTACCTCTCAGATGCCTTAAGTCGAACTGATAGCCTAAGAACACCCATCTCCATCCCCAATAAGGTCCCATCTTGATAGTGGGTTGAGGAGCCAAGGTGATAGATTGTCCTTCGGGTGTTTGCAGAGTATACTTTTCGTAGGTGTAGGTGGTTTGCAACATTGCCGTAAAGTTGTAGGCTTGTGGCTCAATATAATTGGTATCCACTCTACTGAAGTCTTTTACAAACTCATACATCCCACCGATGATACGTTTGAAAAAAGGCTGTTTATTTGCAGAAGAAACCACAACGCTATCTTCTGTAGCTCCTCCAGCAAGTGTGTATGATAAAAGAATAAAGAGTATAACCAGTTTATTCATTCTAAAATTTACCTAAAATCCTATCCATCACCCAGTTGACAGGAGTTGCACTTACACTCGTACTGCTACAGCTGCCAATACCTTGCAAATCTTCGATAACAGTTTTGATTATCGGCAATTGCACATAATTGGGATTTTCAACATTAATGCTCACTGAACCTTCGCTTGTAACCAGCTGGATAGGATCATAATTATATACTGAAAAAGAGAGCATTCCTTTGTCGCCAATCACTTCCACCTTGTCTTCTTTCGCACTCTGATGACCAATAAAGCACCAGCTTCCGCTACCCACTACTCCACTATCAAACTCAAACACAGCACTCACTGTGTCTTCTACGTTATATAGATGTGCTCGGTTAGCACAATAGCCATGAGCCCTAATAATTACTCCAAAAAGGTCCTGTATGAGGTCTAACTGATGAGGTGCCAAGTCGTAAAAATAGCCTCCTCCTGCCACATCGGGCTGTAAACGCCAAGGTAAGGCACTATGAGAGTTATAGTCCAAATCGCGTGGTGGTACCGAGAAGCGTATCTGAATATTGATGATATTGCCAATATCTCCACGTTTGATAATCTCTTTTACACGCATAAAATAAGGCAGATAGCGACGATAATATGCCACAAAGCAAGGCACACCTGTTTGTTCGCTTACTCGGTTAATACGCATACAATCGTCGTAACTGGCAGCTAAAGGCTTTTCCACATACACCGGTTTGCCGGCACGCATTGCCATAATGGCAAAGGTGGCATGGCTGGAAGGGGGCGTCGCTATATATATAGCATTCACCTCAGAATCGTTAATCAATTCTTGCGGATCGGTGTACCATTTCTTTATCTTATGCCGTTCTGCGTATGATTGAGCTTTACCTACAGTTCTACTCATCACAGCTTCTACATGCGAACCTGGAACTTCATTGAAAGCCGGCCCTGATTTTTTCTCGGTCACTTCACCACATCCTATAAATCCCCAACTGATTTCTTTCATTTAGATGATAATTTTATACTACAAAACTACTAAAAAACTAAGAGATGGGCTTCACCTCATCTCTCTTTTTTAGCAGATTGGTGCAATTAGCTACCTGATGTTAAGAGATTTTCCACTCCAAACAATTGGCTATTCGCCCCTATTGCATATACTAAAATTCAAATAGGACCTTAGCATTGAGTTGTCTACCTGTGAGATAATTGGGAACGGCATACTGCTGATTGGTTACATCGGTTATCCAATAGTAGCTGTTAACATTGCTAATGCCAAAGATATTCAAGCAGTCTAAACCCAACCATATATTCTTAAACATCAACTGACGACTACGATTTTCATTGTTGAGAAGACGATAACTCATGCCAATATCAGCTCTCTTATAGGCAGGTGCTCTAAAAGTGTTGTTCTCTAACTCTTTATGCGGAGCAGAGAAAGGCATGCCATCGGCAAAAGCAAGTTTTAAGGACATTTTCCAACGCTGTGTCCCTGGGAAAAAGTCAGTGAAGAAAAGATGAACAGCATACTTCTTGTCGGTGGGCAGTGGTATGCTCTTACCATTGAGCTTCATCTTTGTATCCATCAACGAGAGGCTAATCCACGAGTCGGCTCCTGGTACAAACTCACCATAGAGTTTTAAATCTAAACCTGCCGCATGACCACTGCTGAGGTTGTCTCCATAATACACCACCTTTACATTATTCACACTATAAGGCACCAAATTGCTCAATACCTTATAATAAACTTCGCCCGTGAACTTAAAAGGGCGATTCGCCATATTGAAACGATAGTCCATACCGGCAATAAAATGGATGGAACGTTGACTCTTGATACTTTTGTTGAGTGTAGCATAGGTTACGCCATTAACTGTGTTAGTATCTCTCAACTCCTTGAAAAAAGGTGCTTGGTAGTATAGACCCGTGGCAAAACGCATGGTGATATTTTGATTAAAAGCAGGAATAACACCTAACGAAACACGCGGACTGATAAGCAGTTCTTTATTAAAACTCCAATGACTGAGACGCACACCATAGTTAAGCGTGTAGAGTGATTTGCCCTCACCTCTACTCCATCTATAAGTATCTTGCACATAGGCTTCCACCCGATTGGCATCTAAGGTATTCTTAGCTTTGAGCGAATAGATAAGATGCAGGTCTTTTCCTGTATGTGGAATGCTATAGCCGCTTGAATCTCGCATCTCATATTCCACGCTGTTTTCTTCTACATGTTCTCGTTTGTAGGTAACAGCAGTTTCTAAATCATGTTTTTTTGTTTTGTTTTTAAACAATAGCTTTACGCTTTGCACACGAGCTTTCAAAAAGTTGCGGGCATGTTCAAAATAGGTTCCTACACCTAAGTTCTCGCTTGTTTCGGTTTGTGTTAGCCAGTATTGTCCTTGCAAATCGTATGTTTCGCGTTCATTAGTGTTGAAAGCCGATGCCATGAGCGATATGGAGGATGATGCTCCCAACTTGCGTGTAATGCCCAGACTACCAAAGTAGGTTCTGAAAATATCTTTTTCTTTACCATCAAAATACACCTTAAACGATTTGACATTCTCCATGGTACCAAACTTCGTTTCGCGATCTGCTGGTGAGAAATTAAAATGGTTGTCTGCTATATTGCCCATAAAGTCTATCTGCCAATGCTTGTTGGGCTGATAGCTAAAATAGGTTTGATAATCAAAAAAAGCGGGTTCGTATTCGCCCTTAGTTTCTAACGAACCTAATAGATGTTTGGTTGTCTTATATCGCACACCATTGAGCCAAGACAACTTTGAGGTACTCATACCCACATATCCACTCGCTCCCAATAGGCTGGCAGCTATAGACGCTTCAAACTTTTGGGGTCGCTTGTAGGTAATGTCTAGTGCTGACGACATCTTATCGCCATATTTTGCTTCAAAGCCACCAGTGGAAAAGCCAATTTTCTCTACCATGTCAGCATTGATAACCGACAAACCTTCTTGTTGTCCGCTACGAACAAGGAAGGGGCGATATACTTCTATACTATTAATATATACGCTATTCTCATCAAAAGCACCACCCCTTACATTATATTGTGATGATAATTCGTTATTGCTCGACACACCTGCCTGCGACTGTATCAGCTCTTCAACAGCATTGCCCGATGTAGAAGGACCCATCTTAGTGGCTTCTTTCTTTAGGTCTTGTATCTGTCCGGTCTGCCTTCTCATCTCGGTTACCTGCACTTCTCCTAGAGTGTTGTCGGCGTCGTGAAGCACAACTTGTAACGTTTGCTTACCTTTAGGGTTTCTCAGTACACGAGTTTTTGTTTTATAACCAATCATAGAGAATCTAACAACAACAGAATCTGTTGATTGTAGTTGTAAGCTAAATTCACCCTTTAATGAAGTTAAAGCTACTTTTCCTTGACTTAGTACCGAGACAGAAGCCAATTCTATAGGGTTCATTTTATCATCGGTAACGCGGCCTTGGAGCGTAAACGATTGGGCATTAACATCAATGCAAGCCCACCAAATTGTAAGTGTAAGCAGAATTATTTGTTTCATTGTCAGTATAACGAAGAAATAGCCTGATTATTGTTAGCTGATGATAGTTAAATGATTCCCTATAAGTTGGATGCATAATGATAATAGAATATTTTAGAGGTTTCTTTTGTCTTTTGCTATAGAGGCAAAGGCTGTTACACTTCTTGTCAACCTTATCATCTCGTTGCTATTATGATCATCCTAAGTGAGTGGAAAAGACACCGGAAACATCCTCAATGCAATAAAAAAGTGATGGTTTTCGTTTCTCCAACACCTTGACCTTGCAGAGTAATATAGGCTGATTAGCGTATCAACTCAGCCTAAACTTTTCAGTACTCCAGCCTGTTTTGCTCCTCAATTTAGTCTTTTCCGCTTTTAAATATGCTTCATTCGCTATAGACATTGATAACAATTAGTCTACTGATATTTTACCTAATGGCTCTGTATCAGTGTGTTTGACAATGCTCCTCTACTGCCGATGCATGTTAAAGGGCGATCGTCTTCTTTATAAAGGCTCTTCCGTTGATACAGCGGATATTTATAACTGCGTATCTAAATATTTACAGAAGAACCTTAATAAAAGGCAAGAAAAGAGCGATAAATAACACCCATAAGGCATAAAACCGAGGAAAGAATAAGATGTATTTCGTGCCTTTTTTGTAAATTTGCAATTCGTATGAAGTCGTGCAGCAAGTGTGTATCATCCACAGAACGGGCTTCTTGTCACACAAAAAGCAATTAAACAAAGAAATTTAATAGATAAATGGAATTAGCAAGTAAGTATGACCCCAAGGAAGTGGAGTCGAAATGGTATCAATACTGGCTTGACAACAAGCTTTTTTCGAGTAAACCCGACAACAGAGAACCCTACACAGTGGTAATCCCGCCACCCAATGTAACGGGCGTTCTGCACATGGGACACATGCTTAACAACACCATTCAAGACATCTTGGTACGCCGTGCCAGAATGGAAGGTAAGAATGCGTGTTGGGTTCCTGGTACCGATCACGCCAGTATTGCTACAGAAGCCAAGGTGGTAAACAAGCTGGCGGAGCAAGGAATAAAAAAGACTGATCTCTCAAGAGATAAATTCTTGGAACATGCTTGGGACTGGACTCATGAGCATGGAGGCATTATTTTGCAACAACTTCGCAAGCTGGGTGCGAGCTGCGACTGGGATCGCACTGCCTTTACCATGGACGAGACACGCTCAAAGAGCGTCATCAAGGTGTTCTGCGACCTATATAAAAAAGGGTTGATTTATCGTGGTGCAAGAATGGTAAACTGGGACCCTGCAGCACAAACAGCATTGAGCGATGAAGAAGTGATATACAAAGAGGAACATTCCAAATTGTATTATCTAAAGTATATGGTGGTGGAAGAACCCGGCAAGTATGCTGTTGTGGCTACTACACGCCCCGAAACAATCATGGGAGATACAGCCATGTGTATCAATCCCAACGACCCAAAGAACACTTGGTTGAAAGGTAAACATGTTATCGTGCCATTGGTAAATCGCGAAATACCTGTTATTGAAGACGACTATGTGGACATTGAATTTGGAACAGGTTGTCTCAAGGTTACACCTGCACACGATATCAACGACCACCACTTGGGGTTGAAACATGGCTTGGAAACAATCGACATTTTCAACGATAACGGAACATTGTCGGAGGCGGCAGGTCTTTATGTGGGTATGGACAGAATGGAGGTACGCAAACAGATTGCCATTGACCTCAAGAATGCAGGTTTGTTGGAGAAAGAGGAAGATTACGACAACAAGGTGGGCTACTCAGAGCGTACTCATGTGCCTATCGAGCCCAAATTGTCCACTCAATGGTTCCTCGCCATGCAACACTTTGCTGACATCGCTCTGCAACCTGTGATGGATGACGACATCATGTTCTACCCCTCAAAATACAAGAACACTTATCGCCACTGGCTCGAGAACATCAAAGACTGGTGTATTTCTCGTCAATTGTGGTGGGGACACCGTATTCCTGCCTACTATTTTATGGTAGACGGAAAGCGTGAATGTGTGGTGGCTGAAACGGCAGAAGAGGCCTTGAAACTGGCACAAGAGAGGGTATCCGGCATTGCTCTTGAAAACTTGGAACAAGACGAAGACTGTCTGGATACATGGTTTTCTTCTTGGTTGTGGCCTATCTCTGTGTTCGATGGCATCAACAATCCCGACAACGAAGAATTGAAATATTACTATCCCACGAGCGACTTGGTAACAGGTCCAGATATCATTTTCTTCTGGGTGGCACGCATGATTATGGCAGGTTATGAGTATAAAGCAACCATGCCTTTCAAACATGTTTATTTCACCGGTATTGTTCGCGACAACCTAGGACGCAAAATGTCTAAGTCGCTGGGTAATTCTCCCGATCCATTAGACCTCATCGAGAAATATGGGGCCGATGGCGTGCGTATGGGTATGATGCTCTCCGCTCCTGCGGGTAATGACATTCTCTTCGACGAAAGCCTTTGCGAGCAAGGCCGCAACTTCAACAATAAGATTTGGAATGCTTTCCGTCTGGTGCAAGGTTGGGAAGTATGCGAAGCCTCACAACCCGAAGCCAGCAAGGTGGCAACACAATGGTTTGAGGCAAAACTGCGTGAAGCTAATCTCGAACTCAACGATTTGTTCTCCAAGTATCGCATCTCTGAAGCTCTTATGGTGGTATATCGTCTGTTTTGGGACGAGTTCTCAAGTTGGTATTTGGAAATGATTAAGCCTGCTTATGGGTCGCCCATAGATGCTGCAACCTATCAAGCCACTTTGAAGTTCTTCGAGAAACTGCTCGATATGTTGCATCCTTTCATGCCATTTATCACAGAAGAGTTGTGGCAACACCTCTTCGACCGTCAGAACGGCGAATCGATTATGAAAGAGTGTTTGCAAATTGCTGAACCCACCGAAGCCGACAAAAAGTTGATTGCCGACATTGAAATGGTGAAGCAGATTGTGGGTGGC
This sequence comes from Prevotella sp., assembly GCA_022783515.1. Lineage (GTDB taxonomy): Bacteria > Bacteroidota > Bacteroidia > Bacteroidales > Bacteroidaceae > Prevotella. The sequence continues at coordinate 2,064 of JALEWR010000041.1, read as the reverse complement.
GTGAGAACTGTTCGCAACCAAAAGAACATTGCTCCAAAAGAACAGCTGAAACTCCAAGCCATTTCGCAAAACAACTATGCGGTATACAACGAAGTGATGGCTAAGATGGCTAATCTTGAAACCATTGAGGTGGTAAAAGAAAAGGCTGCCGACACAGCTCAATTTATGGTGGGAACAGATGAGTATGCCGTTCCTATTGGTAATTTGATTGACGTGGAAGCCGAAATCAAAAAACAAGAAGCACAGTTGGCTCACCTTGAAAACTTCCTTAACGGAATTGTCAAGAAGTTATCGAATGAGCGTTTTGTAGCTAATGCTCCCGAAGCTGTTGTGGCATTGGAGAGAAAGAAGCAACAAGATTCGGAAGAAAAGATTGCAGCCTTGAAACAGTCGATTGCCGAACTAAAGAAAAAATAATTTAAACAGTAATAATAGCAGATAGGATGGTAGTATCAATAATGCAGCATTCTATCTGCTTCATTTTTTATAATAAAGAAGAGAGTTATGAATAAACTATACTATTTGCTGTTAAGCATCATATTGATGTTTACAACCACCTCATGCTGCGATGATGATGCGTATTCGCCACCTTCCCCTCCCTCCCCTCCTACTCCTTCGCTTGTCAATGCAGAAAAAACTATCTTTATGTATCTGCCATGGACAGCTAGCAAAACGAGTCTTTCTGGTTCTTTAAGAAGTTTTTTCTTAGATAATATCAGTGATATTGAAAAAGGAATTGTATCTGATGGCGGATTGAAAAACAACCGTTTACTCATTTTTATGGTCGATTCGGTAACACCCACAAAAGAAAAGGCAATATTGATGGAAGTAAAGTATAAGAGTGGGTACTGTTATAGAGATACCCTCGAAACCTTTACCGCTGCCAACATGCCCGTTTATACGTCGGCGGACGGTTTGGCTAATGTATTATTAAAGGTAAAGAATACGGCTCCTGCCCAACAATATGGTATGCTCATTGGTTGCCATGGATTAGGTTGGTTGCGTTCGTCCGAACCCACTAGAATGCCAACAAGATACTTTGGCGGTATGACAAAGGCTTTCCAAATGGATACACCCGACTTGGCTGAAGCTATAAGTAAGGCGGGTATGAAGATGCAATATATCATGTTTGATGATTGCTACATGTCGACCATAGAAGTGGCTTACGACCTTAGAAAGGTGACCACGCACCTCATGGCTTGTACTAGTGAGATTATGGGTTATGGCATGCCTTATAGTAAAATGTGGAGTGCATTGGCAAAACCAGAACCCGATTATCAGGCCATCAATGATGCTTTTTTCAATTTCTATTCATCCTATTCGTATCCATATGGAGCATTCGGTATCACCGACTGTACACATATAGATGAAATGGCAGCTGTTATGAAGAAGATAAATGCAACCCATTCATTCAATATAGCTGATACTGTGCATGTTCAAAAGCTGGATGGCTTTAGAAATACCATATTTTATGACATGGATTCTTATGTAAAACAGCTATGTGCTAACGCCAACTTATATAATGAGTTTTCTGCTGTGCTGGCGAAAATGGTGCCTTATAAGTCGGTTACGCCCTCTATTTATACCGACTATCGTGAGCTTCCCTCTCCCTATATCCCTGTGACCCACTTCTCAGGCATCACCATCAGCGACCCGACAGTATCAGGCTATCACTCAGCATCAACCAGTAAGATGACAACAGATTGGTGGAAAGCCACTCATTGAGCTAATAGATAAAGATGACAAGAATTGTTTGTCAGTTAACATACTCCGATACGGGAGACACCAAGTTTAAACGAAAAGAGGAGAGTATATAAAGACGGAGAAACCTGGCCATATTATACAAAGAATGGCATAATGGTTACTATGGCTATTACTTAGTTGTCTCGTACAACTAAATATAAGATTTATAAACCTAAATTGGTTATTCATGTCTAATGACCGACTTGGGCTTATTTGCCATGAAAAGAGAAAGAGTTTGGTAGTGTCCTCTTGTAACTTAAGAAAAAAAGAGGAAAAGTGCATAGTCCAAAAAACGAGTTGTTTCTGACTATGAACTTAATC
>JALEWR010000028.1 GCA_022783515.1 Prevotella sp. | reverse complement strand
AAGCTCTCTCGCTTATGCCTTTCTTTTATTTACTAAACTTTTCAAAATTGGGAATATATCACTTACTTTATTCACAAGCCGCACTTTATGACTACTCCAAAACAAGCCATTGCCTTGAAGAAGTTTTTTTAGCTGTAACTTTATCGTTTTCTTTTGCCCATATGACAATTCTGCATTTCTTATGAGATAATGATTTCTAAAATAGGAGCGACTAACAGTTGTCTTGACAAGTTGGATGACTCTCTCAGATACATTTGTCTTTTTCAGCAACTGATACATACGAATAGAAGCTATCATATCTGTCACAAACCTTCCATTATAACCTTTCTTCAAAGACTCCATAGCCCCTCCTGTCCTTAAATAGTATCGGTAAATGGGGTAATGGCTATATGCAATGCTTTGACTAATAACAGCCAAATAGGAAACGATGAACAAACGGTCTTCGTTATAATAAATATCTTCTGCAAAACTTAAGGCATGCTTTAGGATTATCGAGCGTTTGAACAGCTTGGTCCACAAATATCCTTCATAACGTTCTGAAACAGTAGATTGTTATCATGCTTTAATTCTCCAAACTATAAGAACCAATAGTACAACTTATTCATCCTTTCCATAGAACTTATTATAAAAACGTTCTTTTAAAAGTTGCTGAACATACAAAAAGTCATTTGCTACAAAATATTTCGCCATAACTCCATAAAGTAACAGCCCTAAAACAAAACCTACACAAATTTTAATCAGTAATATTTCTATTAATGAACAAATGAAATATACAATTCCTCCCATTATCAAAGACAAGAAGAAGGACGGCAATAAATCTTTCAGCTGTTCTATATATCCTAAATTTATTTCTTTTTTAATATAATAGCAATTGACTATAAATGTAAGATAAGCCAATAAAACACTACCTACACACATATATATAATCCCCAAAGGTACTGTTGCCAAAACAATAACAATAAGCATTAGCTTTTGTAATATGGTAATTCGCAAAAAGACATCAGAACGTCCTTTTATTTGTAATAAATTATGAGCTAAAGACACAACTGGTTGTAGCATTGCCGAAAAGCACAATATCTGTAGAAAAACAATACAATTAACCCATTTATCTGATATCATAATCACAACCAAGGGATGAGCCAATACTACTAAAAGTATCATCAATGGGAAAAGACACAATACTGTAATCCTTAACATACGACGATAAGCCGTAGTTAATTCATGTATATTATCTTGTATTTTACTTAACACAGGAAATGTTACATTCTTAATAACATCATTAATCACCGAAGATGGTAGGGTTGCATAACCTTCACCTCTTGTATAATAACCAAGTGAAGCTGCCGAGAACTTCTTTCCAATAATAATAGAATAGATGTTTCCAAAAATAACATTAAGTAGATTAGAAGCTAGGATTCTTGAGCCATAGCCAAAAAGTTCTGTAAATGATTCTTTACTAAAATAAAATCCAGGAAACCAATGCTGATAATAATAATACAAACCAAATCTAATATAAATCATCACAATATTAGGAATAACCAAAGCATATACGCCCCATCCGGTAAAAGCTAATGTTATAGATACAATACCTGTTGCTATTGTTGTAATTACATTAATTAATCCCAAGGTTTTAAATTGGAGATTTGTTATCATTTTTGCCCCTTGAACAGCTAATAAAGCTCCGCTAAACCCTTGAACAGCAAAGAGGTAGATAATATTCTTCAATATCGGTTGGCTATAAAAGTCTGCTAAAAAGGGGGCACAAATAACCATTACCCCTGCCATTAACAAGTTCATCACAACATTAAATACAAATACGGTTGAGAAGTCTTGAGAAGTAGCCTTTTTTTTTCTAATTAATGCGTTTGTAAGTCCAGCATCAACTAGTGTTGCACATATACCATTAAGAATAGTAACCATTCCTATAAGCCCATAATCCGAAGGACTTAATAGACGTGCCATAATTATACTCTGTATAAAGACTATAAAGTGTATCGAAAATTTCTCAAAAAATTTCCATATTACACCAGAAATTGTTTGCTCTTTAATATTAGGTGTTACCATTCTCTTTCTCAATAAGATAAATCTTACTTTGCTTAATCTATATAAATAAGTTACTCTTCAAATATCTAATCGCCTTATTGCTCTTTATCAAGCTTTTATCATCTTATCAATATCTTCTACAAACATCTCAATCTCTTCTTGAACCTCATCCAACAAAAAGTCGTTGGCTTCTTCTTCGTCTACCTCTCCGTTTTCCAACAACTCACTGTACCCCCATACTCCACCACAATCTTTGGGCGGACATGCTCCTTTACCTGAAAGGAGACGGATGGTGGTATCGGCATTGGGAGAATCGTCAATGGACGATACACGAATATTGTGCATCCAGCTATCTCCAAAATCGTATTCAAACTTGATGGTATCTCCCTTTGACAGTAACACATCACCGACAGTACAGTTCATTGCATTGACACGTCTCATTCGAAAACCAAAATCCCAATCTTCCTCAAACCTTTCTGGAGAGACATATAAGACTCCATTCTTAGAAAATTGGTGCAAATGATAGCCATACCAGCCCATCGCCACAAGAATCAGCTCGGCAAGATATTCCAAACGTAGATTAGAAGGGACGCGAAGGCGGCGGAAAACCTTTACCGGACATTGATCGATGGAGATGTAAAGCACATAAGCTACTGGATTCTTGGATTTGTCACACAAGGATGGAAGCTTTGGGGCATGTTCATTTCTTTCCACATCATCCACTTCACTAAGGATGGAGTCCAATTCTTCTCCCATTCCTATTTCTAAAAGAGATTCTAAAAACATTTGAAGTTCTTCTGAACTTAGCTTTCCTAAATCGTTAAGCCTGTCTGCTTTTCCTTCTTTGCCCTCTGTCCTACCTATTACTTAAGCACTTAGCATAAACTTCTGTTTTATCCTTGCAGACTCTCCCGATACCATTCATAGAGCCTTCTCACGCCTTCTTCAATCTCCACGGAATGTTTCCAACCCAACGATTGCAATTTGCTTACATCAATGAGTTTACGGGGTGTGCCGTCGGGTTTGGTTGTATCCCAAACAATCTCACCGGCGAAGCCGATGGTTGTGGCAATAATGTCGGCGAGTTGACGGATGGTGATATCCTTGCCTGTTCCTACATTGATGTGGCAGTTGCGGATGTCGCCCAAGGAGGGGATGGCACCGCCACGACCGTTGCTGTTATTGCGGTCGACCTGTCCCGACGCCGAAACGCCTTGGAGGACACTGGAATATTGGTCGATACCGATGATATCTTTGAAGTCGACGTTAAGGAGGACGTGAACGGAGGCGTCTGCCATG
>JALEWR010000025.1 GCA_022783515.1 Prevotella sp. | reverse complement strand
TGGCTATCAATCAATTGGGCCGCCTGCTCCACATTATCACAATAACCGCTAACCGAATGCTTAAATCCTCCCCAATGGTTGAAAGTATGATTGCCCACGCAATGCCCGGCATCCACTATCTGTTGATACAGATGTGGATATTTGCGAACATTATCACCCACCATAAAAAAGGTGGCATGCACATCATATCTCGCCAATGTTTCAAGGATAAATGGTGTAGATTCGGGGATAGGGCCATCATCGAAGGTGAGGTAAACCGCTCGTTCGTGCCGATCCATTCGCCACAACGCTCCTGGATAAAGCCACCTCAACCATATAGCAGGTTGTTCAATAATCATCTTATCTCACGCTTTCCTTATTATACAGATATTCTATTTTCCCCACAACCACTCGCTTTAGTGCATACCGTAAGGGAATTCTCCTCCCCTCTTATTATAAGCATCGTAAAGACGCGACATTTCTTTCTCCAGCTTGTCGGCTTGCTTGGTATCGTAAGAATCTACCAATTCGACAACTTGTTGCATAATATACAAATGAGTCATGCAATCGTTCATTGCTCCTCCGAATCGTGTATCAGAAAGCGAGAGATACCAGTTGATATATTGACGGGAATTGGTCCACAGAGCAGTAACAATGCCTTGTGCTTTCTTATAATCTTTCAGATGCACATAAGCACGAGCAAGATCAGCCGAACCACTCATGAAATTCTCGGGTACATTATAAGTAGGAATCTCTTTTTCTGCCTTGTCCAAAACCTTCTTTGCCTTGTCCAATTTGCCTTCTGCTATCAGTTCGTTAGCCAATTGTGCCAACAAGCGACGGTGTGTGTAGCACATACGCATGATTGTTTCGTCGAGATACAAGCCCGGCTTTGACAGACCACCAAACTTATAGCGATTCATCACATTATTATATGTTTTCTCTGTGTCGAAACTCTTCACGCCCATACCCTTTGTTGTGAAAGGAGTGATACGGTTGGCCAATCCTTCTTGCACAAAGTTATCGCCCAAATTCATATAGTTTTCTTGTCCAACGGTCAAAGCCACATAGATGGGGCGTGTCCAGTTGCATTGTGCTATCATTTCGAGCATCATCAAATCGCCCTTATACAATGCACGTTTGCCTGCCAAACTGATAACCATCTTGTCAGGAATAGAATCGCTTGCCATCATCATTCCACTCTTCTTCACCGCTTCTTTGTCTATTGTTACATATACGGTATCAGTAGGAATGAAATGTCTGTCTTCGGCTTTTGAACGAACCCAATATTGCAAAATATTCTTCAATTCAAAAGGCTCTTTGCCAAACATCTTTTCGGCTTCTTCCTTATTGCTCTTGTAGAACGAAAGAATCTCTTCTTTTGCTTCGGGCATAATCTCTACATACTCGTTTGTACCCGAACAATAGTCCAAACGCGGCCATGTGATAGGAACGGCTGGAGAATTGTATGCAGGACGACGCATTTGGTCGATATACCAGTCGGTTTGCAGATAGCTCAAGTTACAAACGCGTGCATCGGTACGCACACCTTCCACATCTTGATTATACCACAAGGGGAAAGTGTCGTTGTCGCCATTAGTGAAGATGATGGGGTTGCCTTCATCTTGGAGGGTCATCAAATAGTTTTGACCGAAGTCGCGAGCCGTATAACGACCGCTGCGATCGTGATCATCCCATGTTTGCGATGCCATTTGCAGAGGCACCAACAAACAAACTACTGATGTCAACGCTGCCACTGCCACGCCTTCCAAACGCAAGTATCTACGCAAGAGGTCGATAATGGCAGCTACACCCAAACCACACCAGATGGCAAAAGCATAAAACGAACCGGCATAAGCATAGTCGCGTTCACGAGGCTGCATAGGTGTTTGGTTAAGATAGATAACGATAGCCAAACCTGTCATGAAGAACAAGAAAAAGACCACCCAGAATTGGCGAATACCACGACGTCCTTTATACGCTTGCCAGAACATACCGATGAGTCCTAACAATAAAGGAAGACAATAGAATACATTACGTCCCTTGTTATTCTTCAAATCGTCGGGCAACTTACTTTGGTCGCCCAAACGCATATTATCGATAAAGGAGATACCAGTCAACCAGTTTCCATGCTCCAACTCTCCATTGCCTTGAAGGTCGTTTTGACGACCCGCAAAGTTCCACATAAAATAACGCCAATACATAAAGTTGCATTGATAAGAGAGGAAGAAACGAATGTTTTCAAACTGACTGGGAACCTTCACCATCATGTTCTCTCCACAACGGTCGTAAGCCACTTCACTTCCTTCTACTCCACCCATCCAATCTTCGTACGCCTGAGCATGTGCCGAGCTGTGCATGCGTGGGAAGAGCATGTTTTGAGCATACTCATACTTATTCTTATGTGTTACGACAAAGTAACTATCTTTCTCGTCTTTGCTCGCCTTTTCTTTACGTTGATAAACAGGTGCACCTTGTTTCATAACAGGCTTACACATGTTACCATCTTGCTCCAACTTCACCTGTGAAGTGTATGCTTGCCCATAAAGCAAGGGACGATCGCCATATTGGTCACGACTGAGGTAGCTTCCCAGCGTGAAAATATCTTCAGGACTGTTTTGATCCATTGGTGGGTTCGCCAACGAACGGATAACAATCACGGCATAGCTTGAATAGCCAATCATCAGCATCAACAAGCAAAGTAAGGTAGTATTCTTAATACGGGATGAGATGAGGGGCATGAGTTTACCCATATCACTCTTACGCTTATAATTCAAAACAACATAGAGCAATGCCAACACCACTACGCCAATAGCCACAGCCGACCATCCAAAACCATAGAAAGGCACGCCTAACAAACCGAAAGCCATGATAAAAGAAAGGTTTTCACGCTTGCTGTTCACACCTGTATAACTTTCGTAAATCGCCCAGATAACAGCCGAAACAAGGAGGATAATATAAATAATCTCACCGGTGTTGAAAGGCATTCCCAAGGTATTGACAAAGAACAATTCAAACCATCCGCCAACGGTAATGATACCGGGAACCACACCATAAAGCACTGCTGCCACCACTACAAACGACACAACCAATGCCAAAAGCGACCCCTTGGTTTCGATTTCGGGATAACGACGATAAACATATACCAACACAATAGCAGGAATACACAGCAAATTGAGCAAGTGGACACCAATACTCAAGCCTGTCATATACATAATGAGCACCAACCAGCGGTCGCTATGCGGTTCGTCAGCATGGTCTTCCCACTTCAATATTAGCCAAAAAACCACGGCTGTAAATGCCGAAGAATAAGCATAGACCTCGCCTTCTACGGCACTATACCAGAATGTATCACTAAAAGTATAGATAAAAGCACCCACCAAACCCGATGCCTCAATAGCGATGAGCTTGGCTGTTGTGAGAGAATCCCAGTCTTTGAGAATGAGTTTTCGGGTGAGGTGCGTAATTGTCCAAAACAAGAACATGATGGTTGCCGCACTCAACAAGGCACTCATCACATTAATCATGCGTGCCACTTCACCGGCATCACTCGCAAAATGAGAAAACAAATTGGCAGTGAGCATAAAGAAGGGAGCACCGGGGGGGTGACCAATCTGCATTTTATACCCCGTTGCAATAAACTCCGGACAATCCCAAAAACTGGCTGTCGGCTCAATCGTTAAGCAATAAACAAAGGCTGCGACCAAAAAGGTGAACCAACCCAAGATATTGTCTACATACCTATACTTTTTCATGTAACAATAGGACTAAGTAAGAAATTATATTAAATAACAATATGCAAAGATAGCAGAAAACGACATAAATACAAAACAATAGCTTTACTTTAGCTTTTTTCAACGATGACTACCTATAATACATCATGCCGCAAAGGTTGGACTTTGCTCTTATTCAATCATCCATATGGCAGGATATTTCACATGTCATCTCAAAACTAGCTAATGAGTTAATTACGCTTATAGACTTGAACAGACAAAATGTGAGTTAGCATTCTCAAAAAGAACACTACCATAGTCTGCGAGTTCTTTCCATAGCATCGGCTATACTTGCGACATAAACATAAAAAGGGGGCAGAACGTTTCGCTGCGTTCTGCCTCCTTGGATATGAGTTGATGAATCGCTCAAAGTGGTATTCAGAAATCTTTTATT
>JALEWR010000021.1 GCA_022783515.1 Prevotella sp. | reverse complement strand
GAGACAGTAGGTGTTGCCGGAACAGGTAATGATGCTGCCGTTGGTGCTCCAGGATCAAAGACAGGTAGTATTGTTTTGGCTGCCGCTTCTGGACTCGGTGCTGATAATGGTGGTGGTCTCTTGTTGAAACTTCCTTCACTTTCTACCTTGTCTGTTAATCTTTCAAGTATTCATAATAAGGGACTAATCGTATTAGCAACAAAGGCCGGAGAAGGCAAAGACTTGTCTCAATATGAGCAGAAATTTTTGAAATACAAGATTGGTTCTGCATGGATTGGTAGATTGGCAGGTGCAGGTTTGTTTGAATGGAATGGAGTAGAAAAACTCACCTTCATTGATAATACCTTTAGTCTTGTATCGAACGATCCTGTTTATGTCTTCATTCAGAACACCAGTTTTGTGCCTATCTACATCCATGGTATTAAAGTTATGACTCCCAAGCAAGAGGCTACCGGTATCAGCGTGGTGAATGGTGGTGAAGCTGTATCAGGTAAGGTGATGGTTTATTCGCTTGATGGCACATTGGTAAAGAGCAATGCTGATGCTAACGAAGTGCAATCGTTGCCCAAAGGTGTGTATATGGTACGTCAAGGCGGTGTTACCAAGAAGGTGGCAGTGAACTAAGTGTTTGTTGCAGGGGGATTTAATTCCCTCAACAATGCAACAATATGATAAGTATAAGGTTCGGCTTCAGCAATGAGGCCGAATCTTTTTTATGGAGATGGGGAGTTTTCTTATCTCGTTATATGATACAATAAACGTTTCAGAATAGCTTTATGTTCCTCTTCTACTATTGTAGAAGGCAAACTCGTGATAGTTCTTGTTATTTATCAATTCCCCACTTTTCAACTTTGTACAATTTCCTAAAAAGCTCTAACGATAAATGGTGAAGCCATAGTTATTTTGTATCTTTGTAGAAATGAAGATTGGAAATATAGATTTGGGTGCTTTCCCCCTCTTCCTGGCTCCCATGGAAGATGTCACAGATATAGGTTTCAGGTTGCTCTGCAAACGATATGGAGTGTCGATGGTTTATACCGAGTTTGTGAGTGCCGAAGCATTGGTGCGGTCGGTTAAGTCGACGATGAACAAACTCACCATCAGTGATGAAGAACGCCCCGTAGGTATTCAGATTTACGGGCGTGATGTCGACTCGATGGTAGAAGCCGCTAAGATTGTGGAAGAAGCACGCCCCGACGTTATAGATATTAACTTTGGCTGTCCGGTGAAAAAGGTGGCGGGCAAGGGCGCGGGTTCAGGCATGTTGAGAAATGTGCCGTTGATGCTCGATATTACTCGCGAGGTGGTGAAAGCAGTCAAGACACCCGTAACTGTCAAGACGCGTTTGGGATGGGACAGCGATAGTATCATTATCACCGATTTAGCAGAACAGCTGCAAGACTGCGGCATTCAAGCCCTTACCATTCATGGTAGGACACGAGCCCAGATGTACACAGGCGAGGCCGATTGGACTTTGATAGGCGAGGTGAAACGCAACCCACGCATCCATATCCCTATCATAGGCAATGGCGATATCTGTACGCCCGAACAAGCCAAGGCGGCTTTCGATCGCTATGGTGTAGATGCTGTGATGGTGGGACGTGCAACCTTTGGTCGTCCGTGGGTGTTTAAGGAGATGCGGGATTTTATTGATGGCAAGCTGCCCGATTCCTCGCTTGATATCGATATGAAGATTGATATCTTGAAAGAACAACTTCGTATTAATATCGAACGTATCGACGAGTATCGCGGCATCCTGCATACTCGCCGCCATTTGGCAGCCAGTCCGATATTCAAAGGCATCCCCGACTTTAAGCAAACACGCATCGCCATGTTGCGAGCAGATAATGCCGGTGAGCTGAATGAGATATTGGAAGCTTGTAGGGTGCGATTGAAGGAAATGGAAATTTGATATATTCACTTTGTAAATAAATCAGTTTTATATATGATAAGGATAAAAAGACCACTAATGACATTTTTGTTGGTTGCCATGATGGGCGTAACGGCACAGGCCAATCCCTTGCCGGCTATGCTGTGGAAGGTAGACACGACAAAGACAGCGGATAAGAACGCAGAAGCTACCGCTGAAAGGAAAAATAAGAAAGAAGAGAAGAAAGCGGCTGCAAAGCCGGAAACCGACTACGAAAAGCTGTTGAAAGAAAAAGGAAGCAGCGTGCAGAAGGGTATGTTCACGGTGCGACAAATCAAAGGACGCTGGTTCTTTGAAGTACCCGATTCGCTTTTAGGACGTTATTTCCTGGCTGTGACTCGTTTTACTGCCGTACCCCAAGGTTTGGGTAAGTTTAGCGGTGAGTCGGTGAGCGAGAAGACTGTGTATTTTGAAAAACGCGACCACAAAACCATGTTGTTGCGTGCTTATACCATCACGCAGGAGGCCAACCCCGAGGATAAGATATATCAGACCCTGAAGCAGAGTACGATGGATCCTATCGTCGAGTCGTTTGCTATCGTTCAAGGCAACAAAGAGAAGGGCATGAACATGATTGATGTTACCAATCTCTTTTTGAAAGACAACAACTTAATGGGTATTAGCAAGACGGCATCTACCAGCTTGAAATTGGGCGGACAGATGAGCGACCGCAGCTATGTAGATACTATCAAAACCTATCCCATCAATGTTGAGATAGCTACCACACGCACCTATAGTGTAGGGGCTGCCAATATCAGAGCGGCGGCAACGGGCTTTGTAACCCTTGGCTTGAACACCTCGATGGTGTTGTTGCCCAAGGAACCTATGCGAAGAAGAATATGGGACAACCGTGTGGGCTATTTTGTCAATAGCTTCACCACCTTCTCTGATGAGCAGTTGAAGACCAAGAGCCATTCGTTTATTTCACGCTATCGCCTTGTCCCCAAAGATATTAAGAAGTATCGCCGTGGAGAATTGGTTGAGCCGGTAAATCCCATTGTGTTCTATATCGACCCCGCAACCCCCAAGAAGTGGGTTCCTTATCTAATTAAAGGTGTGAACGACTGGAACGAAGCCTTTGAGGCAGCTGGCTTTAAGAATGCCATCATTGGTAAGGAATGGCCCAACGATCCCACGATGAGTGTTGATGATGCACGCTACAGCATGATACGCTATCTGCCCGCGGAAATTGAGAATGCTTACGGTCCACGCATTGTAGACCCTCGCAGCGGTGAGATTATCGAGGCACATATCTGTTGGTATCATAATGTAATGAACTTGCTGACCAAGTGGTATATGATACAATGCGGTCCGTTAGACAAACGAGCCCAGACCATGAAGATGGATGATAAGCTGATGGGCGAATTGATTCGCTTTGTGTCTTCGCACGAAGTGGGCCACTCTCTTGGACTTCGTCATAACATGGGAGCCAGCCATGCCACACCCGTTGAGAAACTTCGCGACAAGGCATGGGTAGAAAAGCATGGCCATACCGTGTCTATCATGGACTATGCTCGTTTCAACTATGTGGCTCAACCCGAAGACGGCATCTCTCCTAAAGGACTTTTCCCACGCATCAACGATTATGACAAATGGGCCATTAAGTGGGGTTACCAGTATCGTCCCGAGTTTAAGGATGCCATGGAAGAGAACGAAGGCTTGATGAAAGAAGTGACCGAGGTGTTGAAAAACAATCCTCGTCTTTGGTTCGGAGGTGAAGGACGCGATGCCGACCCACGTTCGCAAACCGAAGATTTGGGCGATGACAATGTGAAAGCCAGCGAATATGGCATTAAGAACTTGAAGCGAGTAATCGCAGGTTTGCCCCAATGGACAAAGGAAGAACACGACCGTTATAATGACTTGAGAGAAATGTATAAGGCTGTTCAGCAGCAGTTCACACGCTATGTGCGTCATGTAGCAAAGAATTTGGGAGGCTATTATTACAATAATATGCCAGGCAAGGAACCTTTGGAAGTGGTTCCTGCCCAACGTCAACGCGATGCTTTCCGTTTCTTCGATC
>JALEWR010000005.1 GCA_022783515.1 Prevotella sp. | reverse complement strand
TCTTGTTTTTGCTATATCCCGCATCGCTATGTATAGCCAAAGCCAATTCTAAAGGCACCTTTTTACCTTCTTTGGAAGGCACAAAGACAGAACCGCCTGCCAGCCAGTTAGTCATAAGCGACCGCACATTGATATCGTCGGAATAATCGTCTTGTCCTCGCTTACTGCTATATACGCTATAGGGGACACCGCTCCATTGGGCAGAATAGCGAGCACCTTCTAAGGCACGAGGCATACCACTGGTTGACAAGCCTCTGCGAATATTACCCATTCCGCCTCCAAAACGCACGGCATCGGTCGTAACGATGCCCTTTCTTTTACTTTTATTAGACAATACTACCCGATTAAAACTATTGCAACCTTGATCAAAGCTGAAGGTTCCGAGATATACCCAGGTGTTTCCGCCCATTTGTTGATTAACGTGAAAGACTGTTTTCTGACCTTGATGATATACCGTATATTCGGCATCATCAATGCTTCCATCCACAGTGGAATAGCTCACATATACGGCATATTGTCCTTCTTTGGGAATATTGGGCTGATACGAAACACTGCTATTGTTCTTTTTGCTCTTACGAGCCAATGTCATTCTTGCCGTGCCATGTGTAAATGGATTTTCGCCATCAACCAACCAAGAAGAACGTTGGCCAAAGCCACGTCCGGGAGCAGCCACCCATTGTGTGCTTTGATTGTTTTCCTGATACACGCCATTCGCCGTATTATCGTTGTCGACAATCACTTCAGCAGTCTGCAAGTCGCGTTCGCGAGGCGTAAAGACATTTGCCCCTGCCTTTTCGAGCATAGGGATGAGGTAAGGCACAACAATCGTTGGAGTGAATAAATCTTCTGTTGTTCCAAATAGTTGGGGACGTTGCCACTTCCACGCCGAACTGCGTTGGTCATAATACATACCATGACTTGCCCACAGCGAAATGTGCTTGTTGGCAAGACCATGCGATATTTTATGAGGTTGCGACATGTTTTTTACCCAAGGATTACCCTTGTATTCTATGTTACCCCATGAGCGAGTACCATTCTCGCTTTCGTAACCTGGTATCAGTTTTTCTATCGCAATATTGTTGGTTTTTATCTCCAACTTATATTCTCGGTATTTTTTAGGTATATACTTGCCTACCTGTTTGTAGATTCTTTTTACATTCTTCTTGGAAAATTCTTGATCGGAAAAATGCTCGTCAACCTCTATCGTAATTTTCTTTTTTACGACATCCACGTTGTTGCCAAGCATTCTGTATGGGTGATGGTTGGCATTTCCTTTCGGTTGATATATCAGAAAGTAATAATTAATTAATTTTTCTGCTTTCTCATCCAGTTTGTTGTATTGTGCATTGGCTGTCTGCCCGATACATATCAACATGAACAAGAACAAACCAAGAATCTTTTTGTGCATTTAATTTTATATTTCTCCAGTGGTGAACAACCAAGGATTCTTTCCTACAAATGTTTTGAAATACGACTTAATCTCTTTCATGTCCTTTTCTATATCGCCTGTTGGAACAAGCGACCGGGTACATGAAATACATTTTTTCTTAAAGTCCAGTCCATATAATAGGATAGGAATTTCGGCTTTGAGTGCAATAAAGTAAAAGCCTTTTTTCCATTCTGTATTGAGCGAGCGAGTACCCTCTGGTGTTACACATAAATGAAAGGTCTTTGCTGTTTTGGCTTGTTCTGCCAAGATATCCGTCATACTGGTGTGCTTACTTCTCCACACAGGTATGCCGCCTAACTTTCTAAAAAACACTCCTAAAGGCCCAACAAACCACTCTTTCTTCATCAGGAACTGGGCTTGAAGACCAGTGGCACGAGCAAAGAGCTGCCCAATGACAAAATCCCAATTACTGGTATGAGGAGCAAGGCAAATGATATATTTATCGGGGTGGGCTACCGTTATATCGGATATCCAACCCATTTTTTTAAATAAGAGCCAATTACAAAACTTTTGTAGCATTACTATTGTTCGCTCGTTTTAACCCGAAAAGATCGTAAAAGACTATGCAATTTACAGCCACTTGTCTTCATCTTTGGGATATTGTCTGTCGTTGGCATTGTGGGAGGTATGCCAAAAGAAAATAACCAACAAGTATAGACAAGAAGTTGCAAACCAGTCGGGAAGATAATTAATAAATAAAAGTAATTCCTATTGATTGAATAACCGATTGGAGTTTAGTGATTATAGGATATTTGATCAATGATTTCGCCCACACATTTATTGAACTCTTTCACAAGATGCTGATAATATAGCTTGGGTTTCAAGCCCGGTTCTGGGTGCGAAACGCGTTGCAGATAGTCGCTATGGGTGTTAAGAATAGATGCCAATAGGGCATTGACATTCTCTTCATTGGCATGTCCTGAATACAAAGAAGCGGCTACACACTCGGCAAATAATTCACTGCAGACATAATTAATAGTCTTCTTCAAATCTCTTTTGTTCATAAATGATGTTTTATTTTACACGATAAAAAATAGCGACCTGTACTATGCGGCAGACAGCCACAAAGTAAGCCTCATTTAGCTCCAAAGATATACAAAATTATAATAACGACAATAGATGCACTAAAAAAACTTTTAAAAAACTCATTTATTAGCATTTTCTTTCAATTTCTCATGCGAAATGGGTAAATTTGCAGTAAAATAGACTATATAGCCCTACTTTATTAGCATGTCATATCACATTATTAGCGAAAGCAGGTGCAAGCGTTGAGTCTTTCAACCTCTTATATATTGTATCTATAGTCGATAGCTGTTGAAGAATATTTATAACGTTTAATATATAACAGAATTAATAACAACGAAAATGGAAAAAAGTGCATTGCAAAAAGCAAGAGCCGCTTATCAACCCAAATTGCCCAAAGCGTTGCAAGGTGCAGTGAAGGTTTCAGAAGGTGCTCCTACACAAAGTGTTGACAATCAAGAAGAAATAAAGAGTTTGTTCCCCAATACATACGGAATGCCTTTGGTGGAATTTGTGGAAGGAGAAACAGCTCCCTCTAAGGAAATTAATGTAGGTATTATCCTCAGTGGTGGACAAGCACCCGGCGGACACAATGTTATTTCTGGTTTGTTTGATGGCGTTAAGAGATTGAATCCTGCCAACCGTCTTTATGGTTTCTTGATGGGACCTGGTGGTTTGGTTGACCATAACTACGTTGAAATCACTGCTGAATTCTTGGAAGACTATCGCAACACGGGTGGTTTCGATATGATTGGCAGTGGCCGCACAAAGCTCGAAGAAACAGAACAATTTGAAAAAGGTCTTGAAATCTTGAGAAAACTCGACATCAAGGCTGTTGTTATTATCGGTGGCGACGACTCTAACACTAACGCATGTGTATTGGCTGAATACTATGCTGCAAAGAATTATGGTGTACAGGTAATTGGTTGTCCTAAGACAATCGACGGTGACCTCAAGAACGATCAGATTGAAACATCATTCGGTTTCGATACGGCAACAAAGACTTATAGCGAATTGATTGGTAACATTGAGCGTGATTGCAACTCTGCAAGAAAATATTGGCACTTTGTTAAGTTGATGGGTCGTTCGGCTTCTCACATTGCTCTCGAATGTGCTTTGCAAACACAACCCAACATCTGTCTTATCTCTGAGGAAGTGGAAGCTAAAGACCAATCACTCAACGATATCGTAGAAAGCATTGCATCGGCTGTGGCTTATCGTAGTAACGAAGGTCAAGACTTTGGTGTGGTACTTATTCCCGAAGGATTGATTGAGTTTGTTCCTGCCATCGGTCGTCTCATTCAAGAACTCAACGACTTGTTGGCTGTTCATGGAAACGACTATAAGGATTTGGACAAAGATGCTCAACGTCAATATATTATGGAACGTTTGAGTGCTGAAAACAGAGCTACTTTTGAAACTCTTCCCGAAGATGTCGCACGCCAACTTTCATTGGAACGCGACCCACACGGTAACGTTCAGGTGTCACTCATCGAGACTGAAAAACTCATCTCTGAAATGGTTGAAGCCAAATTGGCTGCTTGGAAGAAGGAAGGTAAATACAGTGGCAAGTTTGCTGCTCAGCATCACTTCTTCGGTTATGAAGGTCGTTGTGCTGCTCCTTCTAACTTTGACGCAGACTATTGCTATGCTTTGGGTACAAGTGCTTCACTTCTCATTGCAAGTGGCAAGACCGGTTACATGGCTATTGTTAAGAATACAACAGCTAGTACCGATGACTGGAAAGCCGGTGGTGTGCCAATCACAATGATGATGAACATGGAAAGACGTCATGGAGCAATGAAGCCTGTTATTCGTAAGGCATTGGTTGAGCTTGATGGCAAACCTTTCAAGGCTTTCGCTGCTAAGCGTGATGAATGGGCAAAGAACACTTGCTACGTTTATCCCGGTCCTATCCAGTATTGGGGACCAAGCGAAGTTTGCGACCAAACAACCAAGACTTTGGCTTTGGAGCAAGAATAATTGCAGAGAAGATAAAACGGTATCGCATTAACAAACATATGAAAGAAAGGTATGGCTACAAAAGCAGGTTATACTATTATATGCGTATGTCGTATATAATATAAAGCTTTCATATTTTAATTAGATACATTCAACCCGGCAAGTCAGGCCTAATTGCCAAGCGATTGAGTCTGACTTGCTTACTTATTTAGCCTGAAATGTCTTCCGGTTAAGCCTTAATTGCAAGATGTTAGCCATGCTATCGGTAAGAAAAAGGATAGCGATAGCGTATTCTCATTGAATATTTATATATGTCATCAACAAGTAATAATCATCCCAACACACAGTCGGAATCGACGAAAGAGAAGCGTCGGACCAATATGTATGTGCATTATTACGACCGTATTGTTCCCTTATTTATCCGTCGGAAGCCACATTGGCTATGGATTTTGAGTGGCATTGGAGTGGTTGCCTTGTATGTATGGCTCTTTTATTCTTTCTTTGTCGGTCCTACAGGCTTTCGTTGGCGTGCCTTGTATGGGGATGCCAACTATCCCGAAGGATTTAATATTCATGGCATAGACGTTTCGCATTATCAGCAGGAAATTGACTGGGAAAAGCTCAGTAGGGCTTCTATTGGTGAATATCCCGTGAGATTTGTATTTATCAAATCTACAGAAGGGTCTACTAATGTGGATCGTCGCTTTGAAGAAAACTTTAGAAAAGCCCGCGAGTATGGTTTTCTTCGTGGAGTCTATCACTTTTGGAGCAACCAATCGAGTGCTAGAGAACAAGCTTACTTTTTCTTGAAAAAGGTACGTCTGCAAGATGGAGATTTACCACCGGTGTTAGACATTGAGCATATACCAGCAAGTAAGTCGGTGGAGGATTTTCAAACCGACATATTGACATGGCTACACATTGTGGAAGATAAGTATCATGTCAAACCCATTATTTATACTTATCATAAGTTTAAAGAGAAATATCTCAATACGCCCGTATTTGATGATTACCCTTATTGGATTGCCCATTATTATGTGGATAAAGTGGCCTATAAGGGCAAGTGGAGATTTTGGCAACATACCGATGCAGGCCGATTGGAGGGCATCAAGGGGTATGTCGACTTGAACGTTTATAACGGTTCGTATTACGAACTACAAAAACTCACCATTGGTTCGGATAATTCCAATAGGATAGTGGGGTATTAATTCTGTTATTGCTTGGTTCGTTTTATCAAAGAGTATTTTTGTTTTTGTCTTGATAAAGAGCCACTAATAAGTCGGCAACAACATAACTGCTACCACCAATAAAAATAAAATCATCAGGCGTTGCATCAGTAAGTGCTTGTTGATATGCCTTATACACTGATGTATAAACCTTTCCTTTTAAATGATTGGTATATGCAATCGCTGCAACTCGCTGTGCATCAATGGCTCGTTTGTTATCTGCCTGCGTAAAGTAATACACCGCATCCCGGGGTAATAGCTGCATAACCGACTCGATATCCTTATCGTCTACCATGCCAAAAACAATCCTCTTGGTAATAGCTTCTTGTGTTTTGATTTGTGAAGAAAGGTAAGTCCATGCCGAATGGTTATGTCCGGTATCGCACACTACCATCGGATTGTTTTGCAAAATCTGCCATCTTCCCATCAGTTGGGTATTCCTGATGACATTAGCAAAGCCCTTTCCTACAGATGAAGGAGATTGGATAACCTTGAGTTGGATAAGAATTTTTACCGCTTGCAAAATGGTACCGGCATTTTGAATTTGATAATCGCCAATCAATGGATAGGAAAAATTTTGAAAAGAGTGTGTTTTCAAGTGTAATGTTCCATCTTGTTGCTTCTCGGCTTCGATTATTTCCGGTTCTTCTTCAGCAAAAAAGCAAGGAGCATTCTTTTCTTTTGCTTGATGAACAAACACCGGTTTTGTTTCTGGAAGTGTCTCTCCAATTACTACAGGAACAAGAGGTTTGATAATGCCTGCCTTCTCACGAGCTATCAATTCCAATTTATTGCCTAAAAGATTGGTATGATCCAAGCTGATGTTGGTAATGACGGAAAGTAGGGGAGTGATAATGTTGGTGCAATCTAAGCGTCCGCCTAATCCCACTTCTATAATGGCAATGTCTACAGCTTCATCGGAAAAATACTTAAGAGCCATGGCTGTTGTCAGTTCAAAAAATGAGGGATGGAGAGGCTCAAAAAAAGCTTTCTCTTCTTGAACAAAGCGGACAACATAGTCTTCGCTTATCATCTGACCATTAATCTTTATACGTTCTCTAAAGTCGATGAGATCAGGCGAGGTGAATAAACCCACTCGATACCCCTCTTCTTGCAAGATAGAAGCCAGTGTATGCGAGGTAGAGCCCTTACCATTGGTGCCTGCTACATGAATACAAGGATAATTACGATGAGGAAAGTGAAAATGCTTATCGAGTTCAAGCGAATTGTATAAGCCCTCCTTATATGCAGAAGCACCCACATGTTCGAAAACAGGGGTGCTATTGAATAAGTAATTAATGGTCTCTTGGTAAGTCATTAACTAAAATAATTTTTAAACTTTTGGAATATGCTACGTTTGGTTGAGTCATCACCTTTGAAGTTATCGCTCTCGCTTAACTTCTCCAGCATCTCTTTCTCTGATTTGCTCAATGTCTTTGGAACATAAATGCTGATGTTGACAACCATGTCGCCCATGCCACTTCCATAACCTTGAACAACGGGCAAACCTTTACCTCTTAGACGCAAAGTTTTACCAGGTTGTGTGCCTGGCTCAATCTTAATTCTTACCTTTTTGCCATCAATGGTTGGAATATCCGAGGTTCCTCCGAGTGTTGCAGTAGGGAAGTCGAGCAATAGATTGTAGATAAGGTCATTGCCATCTCTTACAAATGTGTCGTTATCTTCTTCTTCAACATACACTTGAATATTACCGGTAACACCATTTCTACGTCCTGCATTACCCTTTCCTTGTACGTTAATAATCATGCCTTCTGCCACACCTGCTGGGATATTAATCTCAACGACTTCCTCTCCTTTGGTAACTCCGGTGCCATGACAGTGAGTACATTTATTTTTGATTACTGTACCTTCACCGTGACAAGTGGGACATTCTGATTGGGTTTGCATCATTCCCAGCATGGTTCTCACGGTCTTAACAACGACACCCTGGCCATTACATGTAGGACAAGTTTCGCTTCCGCTACCGGCTTCCGCACCTGTTCCATGACAATGTTCACAAGCTATGTCTTTCTTAACCTTGAACTTTTTGGTTGTTCCTGTTGCTATTTCTTGTAAGGTAAGTTTTACTTTAAGACGTAAATCGGCACCTCTATGCTGTGCTGGTTGACGTTGTCTGCCGCCTCCACCAAAGCCAAAGCCACCACCATGACCGCCAAAGATATCGCCAAACATAGAGAATATGTCGTCCATATCCATGCCACCGCCTCCAAAGCCGCCACCGAAGCCACCGCCACCAGGAGCGTTAAAGCCGAACTGGTCATATTGACGACGTTTGTTTTCGTCGTGTAGGACATCGTAAGCCTCGGCAGCTTCCTTGAATTTCTCTTCAGCTTCTTGATCTCCGGGGTTCTTATCGGGATGATATTTGATGGCCAATTTGCGATAAGCTTTCTTTATTTCGTCTTCAGTGGCAGTTTT
>JALEWR010000228.1 GCA_022783515.1 Prevotella sp. | reverse complement strand
TTTTTGTAAGTTTCATTTGTAGAACTGATATATTCGTATTACTTTTGTATGGACATTAAACGATAAAAGCATATTTTTTTAAGATGAAAAATGTTGATTGGGCCAATCTTTCGTTTGGCTACATCCCTACCGATTACCATGTTCGTTGTTCTTATAAGGATGGACAATGGGGCGAAATAGAAGTTTCTTCAGAAGAGTATCTCCAACTACATATTGCTGCCACTTGTTTGCATTATGGTCAAGAGGCTTTCGAGGGCTTAAAAGCCTTTCGTTGTCCTGATGGCAAGGTGCGTGTATTCCGAATGGATGAAAATGCCGCCCGCTTGCAACAAACATGCCGCGGCTTGGTGATGCCTGAAGTTCCTACTGCTCTGTTTGAAGAAATGGTGCGTAAGGTGGTGCGTCTGAATCAAGAGTATATACCGACCTATGAAAGTGGAGCAAGCCTTTATATTCGTCCCCTGATTGTTGGAACGAGTGCAAGACTAGGGGTTGCTCCCGCAACAGAATTTACCTTCTTGATATTTGTAACACCGGTAGGTCCTTATTTCAAAGGCGGTTTCTCTGCCAACCCTTATCTTATTGTTAGGCGGTGGGATCGTGCTGCACCTTTGGGAACTGGTATGTATAAGACGGGAGGTAACTATGCAGCCTCTCTTCAAGCCAATGTTTATGCCCACGAAAAAGGCTATGTCAGCGAGTTTTATTTGGATGCTAAGGAAAAGAAGTATATTGACGAGTGCGGAGCTGCCAACTTTTTTGGAATTAAAGAAAACAGCTATATCACTCCGAAATCAAGTTCTATCCTTCCCAGTATCACCAATAAGAGTCTGATGCAGATAGCCAAAGACTTGGGTATGAATGTGGAATGCCGGCCGATAGCCGAAGACGAACTTGACAGCTTTGAAGAAGCAGGGGCTTGTGGTACAGCAGCCGTCATTAGTCCGATATCTTATTTGGACGACTTGGAGAAAGAAAAACGTTATGTTTTCAGTCAAGATGGTCGTCCAGGTCCTATTTCCACTAAGCTCTACAATCGTCTTCGTGGCATACAATACGGCATAGAGCCCGATGTGCATGGTTGGACTACTGTTGTGATAGAGTGATATTCTAATATTCTATAACTTAAAACTATCTAATTATTATGGCTACAAGTGCATTTTACAAAGAGCAAGCTTTAGCCAGCTTGAAGGGAAAGTGGGACAAAGGTGTCATTGCTGCATTAATTTATTTGTGTGTCGCTATGGTGCCGATGGTAGGGCTTCAATTAATAAAGCCAGGTCTCGAAGGTCTGTGGTATATTGTTGTCGTACCCTTGGCATGGGGATACATCGTTTATCATTTAGGAATTGTACGGAATGCCGATTTGTCTTTTGAAAGATTATTTGATGGCTTTAAAGACTTTGGCAGAATATTCTGTACCATGTTGCTCGTTGGTGTTTATACCATTTTATGGAGTTTATTGCTCTTTATTCCAGGTATTATCAAGGCTTACTCGTATGGCATGACTCATTTTATTCTTAAAGATGAGCCGGAGCTGAAAAACAATGCAGCCATTGAAAAGAGTATGCAGATGATGGAAGGACGCAAGATGAGACTCTTCTTGTTGGATTTGAGCTTCATCGGTTGGGCACTCCTTTGCTTGCTAACATTAGGCTTGGGTTTCCTGCTCCTTTATCCTTACTGGATGACAGCTCGTGTACATTTCTATGAGGATTTAAAGAAAGAATACACAGGAATGGGAGCAGAAGCTGTAATTACGGAATAAGAGAGTGTCGGATGTAGAAGACTTTTCCGATATTTTTGCTAACTTTGCACCCGCAACCAAAGTAGGTTGCGGGTGCAATTTTATAAATCAGCGAACACAAAAATACTCGTTTATGGGCAAAGGTAAATTGGCGAAATTTGCAGAAATGGAAACCTTTAAGAATGTTTTCCAATATCCTTTTTCAATTATAGATAATATTCCTTTCACGATGAAGGGTCGTTGGAGAGAGGAATATTTTCACAATGACAATCCCATTGTCTTGGAATTGGGTTGCGGAAAAGGTGAATACACGGTAGAATTGGCTCGATTATATCCGCAAGTGAATTTTATCGGGGTAGACATTAAAGGTTCTCGTATGTGGACGGGTGCAAAGATGGCTTTGGCAGAGAACTTGCCCAATGTTGCCTTTTTAAGGACTAATATAGAAATTATTGATCGTTTTTTTAGTCAAGACGAGGTGCAAGAGATATGGTTGACTTTTAGTGACCCACAGATGAAGAATGTACACAAGCGTCTGACCAGTACTTTCTTTATGCAACGCTATCGCCACTTTCTTGTAGATGGAGGGGTGATACATCTTAAAACCGATTCTAACTTTCTCTTTACCTATACTTCTTATATGGTAAGTGTAAACGAATTGCCCTTAATTTTTAGAACAGAAGACTTGTATCATCATGTCGATATTATGGATGATGAAACAAAACGAATACTCTCCATTCAGACTTATTATGAAAAGATGTGGATAGAGAGAGGACTGAATATCAAGTACATGAAGTTTCATCTTTCACGTCTTGGTACCTTACAAGAACCCGATGTTGAGATTCCATTAGATGAATATAGAAGTTATCATCGCAATAAACGCAGTGGATTGGAAACAGCCAAATAAAATAAGGAAGGTTAAAAAGAAAACGGATAAATATCTTTGTTCAGAGATATTTATCCGTTTTCTGTTCATTTCCTACGCTTCAAAATAAGGTTCTTAGGTATTTTTACCCACTTATTATTGATAGCAAACTTAATCGGACTGCCAGTAATTTGTTTTAATGTACAAATACTGTCATTGGTAAAAATCAATTGAGCTTCCAAGTCTTCGCTGCCATAATCGTTGATGACAGACAGTTGGGCTTGATTGTCAGAGATAAGTTGGGAGTCAAGAATAAACCATTGTCGGCTATCCTTGTGTGAGCCTATATAGCCCGACATCTCGCCTAAAAGGTCTTGTCCAGGTATCTTTATATTCTTGGCATATAAATTAATGTGTAAGAATACTTGATGTTCGTCGTTAATAAAATGGCCCTCAAAGGGTTTATTTTTTTGAGCGGAGATTTGTAAAACCTGCATTAATAATGTGGTAAATATTAAAATAAACTTTTTCATCGCTTCTTTTTTATCGTCGGTACAAATATAATGAAAAAAGCTCAAAAACACTATGATTGGCAAAAATATAACCAATGAGCAAGAGAATTGTAAAAAAAACATTATCTTTGTGGCAGATAAATGAAGAGAATAGATGGAGAAAATGAAAAGTTTTCCTAATTATATATTGGAATCCAGTTGGGAAGTTTGTAATAAAGTAGGTGGTATTTATACGGTTCTCTCTACAAGAGCAAAGACAGTACAATCGGCAATTGGAGATCATCTGATATTTATTGGGCCGGATTTAAAGAATAATGCCGATTTCATCGAGGATAACACTCTGTTTGCTGATTGGAGAAAAGTTGCAATAAAGGAAGGTTTACAGTTGCGTGTTGGTCGTTGGGATATACCGGGACGACCTATTGCCGTATTGGTTGACTTTACACCTTATTTCTCTAAAAAGGACGAAATATATGCTTGGTTATGGGAAAAATATCAGGTAGATAGTCTTCATGCCTATGGCGATTATGATGAAGCGTCCATGTTTGCTTATGGCACAGCTCTCATTGTGGAAAGCTTTTACAAACATGAAGTAAAACCCTCAAGCAGTGTTATTTATCATGCCAACGAGTGGATGCTTGGATTAAGTTTGCTTTATCTTAAATATCATTGTCCACAAATAGCTACCATCTTTACCACACATGCTACAACCATTGGTCGTAGTATTGCGGGAAATCATAAGCCTTTGTATGATTATATGACAGCATATAATGGAGATCAAATGGCACAAGAATTGAATGTGGAAAGTAAACATTCAATAGAGAAACAGACTGCATGGCATGCCGACTGCTTTACAACGGTGAGTAATATTACTGACAGGGAGTGTAAAGAGTTGTTGGATAAAGCAGCCGATGTGGTATTACCCAATGGCTTTGAAGATAGTTTTGTACCACAAGGGGTTGCCCTGTCGGCAAAAAGTAAGAAGGCCAAAAAGCAATTGTTAGATGTTGCCAACAAGCTGACCGGAGCTGATTTTGCTTTAGATAAAACTTTAGTGGTATCTACAAGTGGACGTTATGAGTTTAGAAACAAAGGAATAGATGTCTTTATTGATGCTATTAACCGACTCCGCTTTGATAATGAAGCAAAGAAGAAGGTCGTTGCCTTTATTAATGTGCCTGCGTGGGTGGGCGAACCGCGAGCTGATTTGCAAGAACGCTGTCAGGCAAAGAAAATTTTTGACACACCATTATCAGAACCCTTCTCCACTCATTGGCTTCACAATTGGAATGAAGACCAGGTGTTGTCTATGCTGAGGGCTTTTCATATCGATAACAATAAAGATGGTAATGTCTTTATCATTTTTGTCCCTTGTTATCTCAATGGTCATGACGGTATTTTTAACCTGCCTTATTACGACTTGGTTTTGGGTAACGACCTTTGCATCTACCCATCCTATTATGAGCCTTGGGGATATACTCCCTTGGAGGCTGTGGCTTTTGGCGTACCTTGTATTACTACCAATTTGGCCGGCTTTGGTCAATGGGCGTTGGATGTCTTCGCTGATTCGGGAAAAGAGAACGACGTTAAGAATGGTGTAAAAGTGGTTCATCGCACTGACAATAACTATCATGAGGTGGCCAATGAGATAAAAGATACTATAGCGAAGTATGTTGCTTACGATGAAGAACAGATAAAAGATGCTAAGAAGAATGCTCGCCAATTATCGAAAAAGGCATTGTGGAGTGAGTTTATACAATATTATATTGATGCGTATAACTTTGCTTTAGAACAGCAGAAGCAACGCTTGAAGTAGGCAAGCATTTCTATAATAGAGAGATATACATTAATATATATATATGCGGTATATGCCGCATGGTATGGCCTGAACAATAGAGAACAGGCCAACGAATGCAGTGGTATATCTATGATTTGAACAAATATTTAAAGATTTAATTATATTGAGATCTTATGAAAATTAAAACTGATTATTCAAATGCTCCTTCTTGGAAGGAGTTGAACATCAAATCGAGCCTTCCCAAAGAATTGGAGTGTCTTGATGAATTGGCACACAACATGTGGTGGGCATGGAATTATGAAGCTCGCGAAATGTGGAAAAGTCTTGACGCGAATCTTTATGAAGAGGTAGATCATAATCCGGTACTCCTTTTGGAACGATTGAATTATGACCGCAAAGAAGAAATAGTAAAAGACAAGGCTTTGATGGCTCAGGTGAAGGATGTGTATGGCAAATTCCGTGAATATATGGATGTGAAGCCTGACAGCAATCGTCCTTCTGTTGCCTATTTCAGTATGGAATATGGTATTAATCAGGTCGTTAAGATTTATTCTGGTGGTCTTGGCATGTTGGCCGGCGACTACTTGAAAGAAGCATCCGACAGCAATGTAGATATGTGTGCTGTAGGTTTTATGTATCGTTATGGATACTTTAAGCAGTCGTTGAGCATGGATGGTCAGCAGATTGCTAACTACGATGCACAAAATTTCAATTCTTTACCATTGGTACGCGAGGTGGATGCCAACGGAAATCCTGTGATTGTGGATGTTCCTTACATGAATTATCATGTACATGCGTATGTATGGCGTATGAATGTTGGTCGCATCAATTTGTATCTTTTGGATACAGATAACGAGTTGAATTCAGAGTACGATCGCCCCATTACTCATGCTTTGTATGGTGGTGATAATGAGAACCGTTTAAAGCAAGAAATATTATTGGGTATTGGCGGTATCCTTACACTTAAGAAATTGGGCATCACTAAACAGATTTATCACTGTAATGAAGGACATGCAGCCTTGTGTAATCTGCAAAGATTGTGTGATTATATCCAAGACGGACTTACCTTTAACCAAGCATTA
>JALEWR010000220.1 GCA_022783515.1 Prevotella sp. | reverse complement strand
ATCGCAAGCATTAATAATAGATGCTTGCGATTTTTTATATGTGATAACTTAAACACCCCATTCTCAAAAGAATATGATAATACTCTATGGAATCGCCCTCGCAGAACTCGCGAAACATACTAAATCAATCCTCCATGATAGTAAAAGAAATTTCGCAGACATCGCATTCACGATGATAAGGATTCACAAACGACAGCGATAAGAGAGAAAGTTTACAAGTAAAAAAACATTTGCCATTTCAACAACTCATCACTTATCATAATTCACATATCCCTTTTCTTTCCCTTATCATAAATAGTCGTGCATGCCTTTGCTAAAGAAACAAACAAGTATTTACATGCCCCGCCCTACTACTGATAAATAACCACACAATACCACTTTTCCAAATATTAATCAATCAGTATCAAAACCATCCTTTAACTTTGCAATATCAATCCAAAATAATGATGGAAATAGACAATAAACTGAATGAGAAACTGCGTCAACAGATGGATGGTAGATGGGAAGAAAATGAGGAGATTGAATTTCGCCTGATAGCTCAATCGTATGCTAAATGCGAAAATGCAATTGCAGTATTGAGCAACTTGCGTTCCAATAGGAGTTTTATCTACTTTGGAAAGACGAGTCAGACATTGGAAATAGGACAAGCCAACACTTCCCAAGAGGTTCCATCTATCTGGGAGGAAGAAATTCTCAACAGAACGCATCCAGACGATTTAAGACGAAGATACTTACAAGAAATGGCTTTCTTTCATTTCGTTGCCACAACCCACTCAGAAAAGGCCTTCCACTGGTACTTAGAAAATAGTATGCGAATGAGCGACAAAAAGGGGAAATATCACCACACACGCCATCGCATCTTCTATTTTCAAGGCAAAGGACAACGGGGTATCAGCTATGCTCTGTGCCTCTATAATTTGACTACAAAAACCAGCAAGCAAGCCTTACTGAAGAATACACTCACAGGAGAAGAACGCTTATTGGACATAGACGATAAACAACTGCTCACCAAACGCGAGAAAACGATTCTCACAATGGTAAAAGAAGGATTGTCGAGCAAAATAATCAGTGAACAATTGCAAATTAGCAAGAACACCATCGATCGACATAGGCAAAACATCATCAGCAAGATGCAAGCCTCTAACACGGCTGAAGCCTGCCATAAAGCAATACAACTAGGGCTTATCGAGTAAAGAACAGACTGCAAATGATAAGGAAAATTGAAGAGAATATCACCGGTAATGCCCCGCAATGAGAATCAAACACACATTTTATAATATAGACAACAATCAAAAACAATAAATATGAAGAAGTTAATAACCCTTATGCTAGCATTCAATTCGTTCGCAACGACTTATGCACAGACATTAGAGAAAATGACCTGGTTTAACGAACCGCAGAACTATCAAATAAAAGGCGACGCCATAACAATGGATGTGCCTGCCCAATGCGATTATTGGCGTATCTCACACTACGGCTTTACGGTAGACGACGCCCCTTTCTATTATGCCACTTATGGTGGTGAATTTGAGACCAAAGTTAAGGTGTCGGGCGACTATAAAGCCAGATTCGACCAGGCAGGATTGATGATTCGCATAGACAAAGAGCATTATCTAAAGGCAGGAATTGAATTTGTAGACGGTAAATACAATCTAAGTTGCGTGGTAACCCATAAGACCAGCGACTGGAGCGTCATTACTCTCGAGAAGCCTGTCAGCCACGTTTGGATCAAGGCTGTACGTCGCTTGGACGCCATAGAGGTGTTTTATTCGTTCGATGACAAAACCTATACTCTCATGAGAAACTGCTGGATGCAAGACAATACGCCCGTCCAAGTGGGCTTAGCAGCAGCCAGTCCGGACGGAAATGGTTTTCAAGCTAAATTTGAAAGCTTTCAAGTGAAACACTTGCCCGATCAAAGACGACTGGAATGGCTTAAGCAACACGCCAACTAATAAACAAAGGGGATGCACCAATCTTGGAGCATCCCCTTCGTTTATTAAAAACCTTACCTTCTGAAAATTCGCAGAAGACCATAAAAAACTACAACACGAACATCTACCACACCTTCATCTTATTTGAAGGGTGAAAAACTTTCCCATGTATTATCATCAAAAAAGACGCGAATTTCGGTTATCTTTCGCTCTCTTTTGTCAATTTTACTTACTTCACTAAAAAGGTCGTAATTGCCACTTTTAGGCATCCTGTCCACACCTTTCGTTATCTGTTGACCATTCGATGGGGCAGCAGAAGAGTCGAACAAGCCCGGCATCGGTTCCACGCTATCCACATTACTGCTCGAAGAAGGAATAACTTCAGCCTCCTGACTATCCAAATACATAGACCCCTGACCAAAGACCAGCCACTCGGTAGATATGTTTGGAATTTTGGTTTTGATAGCTTCAACGATATTGATGGTGGGTTTTGTTCTACCATTAAAGATGCTACTGAGAGAAGCAGGGGACATTTCGATATACTGAGCGAAAGTTTGTTGCCCCATGTGAAGACTCTCCATGACAAGCTTAATTCTATCTTTCATAACGCAATTTTATA
>JALEWR010000210.1 GCA_022783515.1 Prevotella sp. | reverse complement strand
TATTAAGTGTGTGCGTAAAGACGTTACAGCAAAATGTTACGGAGGTGATGTGAGCCGTAAGAGAAAGCTATTGGAAAAGCAAAAGAAAGGTAAGAAGCGTATGAAACAGATAGGAAATGTGGAAGTGCCGCAGAAAGCTTTCTTAGCAGTACTGAAGTTGGATTAACCACTGCAAATTAAATCTATAAATCAACACTACAATGAAGGAATTTACTCACTCAACGAGGGATGTAGCCCGCGAATTAGCAAGAAAATACAGTACGATGACACATGACGAGCTGGACTTACTTGAAAGTGTGTTGGTACCAATGAAATTTGCTAAAGGAGAAATGATACTGAAGGAAGATGAAACGTGTCGACACATCTATTTCCTCGTTCGTGGTATGGTGCGACAGTTTTACTACAAGAACGGAAAAGAATTAACTGAGCATATTGGAGTTGAGAACAGTATCTTCATGTGCATCGAAAGTTTGTTTAAGGAAGAGCCTACAAAGCTTCAAGTGGAAGCGTTGGAAACATGTGTGGTCTATGCTTTACCTAAGCAGCGGTTAGAAGAAGTGGCTTTACACAATGTCAACATACAGATTTTGTATAGAAAAATATTGGAAGAGAGTTTGATTATCTCGCAGATACATGCAGACTTAGTGAGATTTGAAAGTGCCTTAGATAGATATGTGAAGTTGTGTAAGCTGATGCCACAAGTAATCTTACGAGCACCGTTGATATATGTTGCCAGCTATCTGCAAATGACTCCGGAAACCTTGTCGAGAGTAAGGTCGTCTTCGGTTAACTTATAAGCATGTAAATATTCAAGCGAATAGAGGATTCTACTTGTATATCAGTATATTAATCCCAAATTAGTTGTTAAAAACCGATTTGGGATTATTCGTATCTCATCGACTTGGCAGGATGAATCTTAGACACCAGATAAGTGGGAGCAATAAGTGTTAAGACATTAATAATAAGAGTTGCAACGTTGAGTAGGAGAATGAAAAGCACGTTAATTTCTACAGGAACCTGCTCCACATAATAGGTTTCAGAATCGAGTTGAACCAAACCCGTATAATGTTGTAGCAGCACTAAACCAATTCCCACAACATTTCCTATAATCATTCCTTTACCCACCATCAATGTTGCAAGCCACAAAAAAGTGGTTCTGATGGTTCGGTTGCCTGCTCCCAAAGCCTTCATTAACCCAATCATAGAAGTACGTTCCAAAATGATAATCAGCAAACCCGAAATCATTGTAACGGTTGCCACAGCTAACATGAGGGCTAAAATAATCCAAACATTCAAATCGAGCAAATCTAACCATGAGAAGATTTGTGGCGAACTATCTCGTATGGTTTGGTATGAATAGGTTTCACCATATTGGTCTGTTGTCTTGCCTATACGCTGTCCAACCAGTGCTGCGATATTATCCAATTGTGAAAAATCAGCAACCGAAAGTTCAGCACCACCAGCTTGGTCGTGTTTCCAACCATTCAACTGCTTTACGGTATGAAAATCTGTATACACAATTAACTTATCATACTGTGACAAGTTGGTTTGGTAGATGCCTGCAACGGTGAAGCGTCTGACACGAACCCCACGCTGATCGATAAAATAAGAGAAAACTTTGTCTTTCAGTTTCAAACTCAATTTGTCTGATATTGTTTTGGAAATAAGTAATTGATTGCTGCTAACAGAATCTGAAAACTGAGGAATTGAGCCTTCAATCAAATGCCGATGAATAAAAGTTGAATCGAAATCAGCTCCTACACCTTTTAATAATATGCCAAAAAAATCTTGATTGGTTTTCAAGATTCCTTGCTTAAGAGCATACTTCTGCACCTGGTTGACCCCAGGAATTTGTCGAAGTAGGCTCACAACAGAATCGTTCATCTGAATGGGATACTGCTCCAAGTCTTGTAAACTCATAAAGTTGGTTACTTGAATATGACTCCCAAATCCCACTACTTTATCGCGTATAGTGTGCTTAAAGCCAAAAACGACCGATACGGATATAATCATGATGGCTAAGCCAATGGCCACCCCTGCAACAGCAATGTGTGTTGCAGGGCGACCAACTTTCTTTTTATCACTATTGTTCTGATATATTCTCTTTGCTATAAATAAGGGGAAATTCACGACAATCTATCTATTGATTACTTAAAAAAACTTGAGGGATGAGACTATACCAAGCGACTAACCATTAACGGTTGTTCTTCCCGGATATGCCTCAAGTGCTTTTTTCAAAACGACTAATGCTTTTTCTAAGTCTGATTTTTGCAAGACATAAGCGATTCTTACTTGATCGATACCCGCACCAGGAGTGGTATAGAATCCGCTGGCAGGTGCCATCATGATAGTTTCGCCTTGATATTCAAATTCTTCAAGACACCATCTACAAAATTTTTCACTATCATCTACCGGCAGTTTAGCTACAGTATAGAATGCCCCCATCGGTATAGGAGAATATACTCCAGGTATGCGATTGAGTCCGTCGATAAGACATTTAAGCCGTTCCACATACTCATCGTAAATGCTACGATAATACTCTTCGGGAGCATCCAGTGACGCTTCTGCAATGATTTGGCCAATAAGAGGAGGAGAAAGACGAGCTTGACAAAACTTCATGACAGCAGCTTTCACCTCTGTATTCTTGGTAATGAGTGCTCCTATTCGTATTCCGCACTCTGAATAACGTTTAGATACAGAATCGATAAGGATAACATTGTCTTCGATTTCTTCTAAATGACAAGCACTAATATAAGGTGAACCGGTATAAATGTACTCTCTATACACTTCATCCGAGAAGAGATATAAGTCGTACTTCTTCACTAAATCTCTGATTTGGTTCATCTCACTACGAGTATAAAGATAACCTGTAGGATTGTTGGGATTACAAATCATGATTCCCTTTGTGCGTTCGTTGATGAGTTCTTCAAACTTTTCAACTGGCGGCAAGGCAAAACCATCTTCAATTGTTGTAGGAATGGTGCGAATCTTAGCACCTGCAGAAATGGCAAATGCCATGTAATTGGCGTAAGCCGGTTCAGGAATTATAACCTCATCACCAGGATTGAGGCACGCTAAAAAAGCAAAAAGAACGGCTTCAGATCCACCTGTTGTAATGATGATGTCATCGACATTTAGATTGATTTTGTACTTCTTGTAAAAATCTACAAGCTTTTTACGATACGATAGATTGCCTTGTGAAGGAGAATACTCCAATACCTTGCGGTCAATTTGTTGAAGAGCTGCTAATCCAATTTCGGGAGTTGGTAAATCAGGTTGACCGATATTGAGGTAGTAAACTTTCACTCCACGGTCTTGTGCTTGTACAGCCAGAGGGGCTAATTTCCTAATTGGCGATTCTGGCATTTCTAATCCTCTAATAGAAATTTTAGGCATAATTGATTTATGTTTAGTTTGTTGCAAAGATATGTAATTTAATTGATTACCAAATGTTCTTGCTCTTCTTTTATTGGAATTGTGTTTCTTTTTTTGTCTCTTACAAAATTAATTGCTATTTTTGCCCGACAATAAATAAGTATTTGAATGTATGAGAGCAAGAACATCCAATTGGTTTGAAACAAAAATCCGTTATGAGAAAATGCAAGAAGACGGCTTGCAAAAAGCCACAACAGAACAGTATGTAGTAGATGCTTTAAGCTTTACCGAAGCAGAGAATGCTATTATCGAAGAGATGTCTTCATATATAAGTGGAGAATTTAAGATAACAGATATAAAAACAGCTGCATATCATGAAATTTTCTTTAGTGAAAATATGAATGATGATAAATGGTATAAAGCTAAATTGCAGTTCATTACCTTGGATGAAAAAAGTGGAAAAGAAAAGAAAAGCACTGTAACCTATTTGGTTCAAGCCAATAGTTTTGCTGCCGCAGTGAAGAATATTCAAGATGAAATGGGCAAGACTATGATAGATTACGTTATTGCTAGTGTTGTAGAAACTCAAATCATGGACGTATTTGAGCATCATGCCACATTGAAGAAAGGTTCGGTTGATGACAAACCCGAATATGAGGAGGACAATAATCAGGCAACAGAAGAGTAATAAATATGAATAGTGGAGTGGGACAACGTATTCAAGAAATCATCAAGACTTTACCTTCTGAGGTAAAGCTTGTTGCCGTAAGTAAGTTCCATTCTATAGATAAAATTCTCTCAGCGTATCAAGTGGGACAACGCATCTTTGGTGAAAGTAAAGAACAAGAGCTATCAAAAAAAGTGGAACTCTTGCCCAAAGATATAGAATGGCACTACATTGGGCATCTCCAGACCAATAAAGTAAAGTTCATTGCTCCATATATCTCCATGATTGAAGCTGTCGATAGTGTCAAACTATTGAATGAGATTAACAAACAGGCTGCAAAATGTAACCGTACGATTGATGTCCTTTTAGAGTTGCATATTGCAGAAGAAGACTCTAAATATGGATTTAAACTGGATGAATGCAGACAGTTTTTGTTGTCAGGAGCATGGCAACAACTCACTCATATCCGTATTCGTGGACTCATGATGATGGCGTCCTATGTCGAGGATGAAAAGCAAATAGAACGTGAGATGATGATGGCATCAGACTTTTTCGATGAATTAAAGTCAACCATTTTTGCTGAAACAGATTGTTTTAATCAAAGAAGCTGGGGCATGAGTGATGACTATCACATTGCCATTAAATGCAATAGTACGTTAGTTCGCATAGGTTCAGCTATTTTCGGAGAGCGTTCATAAGCCATAATATACATGATAGTCAACCCTTAAGTTGTTGATATGAACAGACAATAACAATTAAAAACAGATAAATCCAATTAAGTATGAAACAGACAATTCTTGTTACTGGAGGAACCGGTTTTATTGGTTCTCACACCACAGTGGAGCTACAACAAGCTGGTTATAATGTCGTTATTATAGACAATCTATCTAATTCAAATACTGATGTACTCGATGGAATAGAACAAATCACAGGTATTCGTCCTGCATTCGAAAAAGTAGACTGCTGCGATAAAGCTGCTCTTGAGCAAATTTTCACCAAATATGCCGACATCAAAGGTATCATTCACTTCGCAGCTTCAAAGGCTGTGGGAGAGAGTGTTGAAAAACCCTTGATGTATTATCGCAATAATATTGATTCATTATTAAATCTTTTGGAACTCATGCCACAGTTTGGAGTAAAAGGTATCATCTTTTCTTCTAGCTGTACTGTTTACGGTCAGCCGTCAAAAGAATATCTGCCAGTAACAGAAGATGCCCCCATACAAAAGGCTCTCAGTCCTTATGGCAACACCAAGCAAATTAATGAGGAAATCATACAGGATTATATTTATAGCGGAGCCAATGTAAAGAGTATCATCTTGAGATACTTTAACCCAATCGGTGCTCACCCTTCTGCATTAATCGGAGAGCTACCCAATGGTGTACCCATGAACTTGATTCCCTTTGTTACACAAACAGCAATGGGTATTCGGAATGAATTGAAAATATTTGGAAACGACTATGACACTTCAGATGGTACATGTATTCGCGATTATATCTATGTTGTAGATTTGGCAAAGGCGCACGTTAAAGCCATGGCTCGTGTCTTAGATATGGACACAGAACCCATTGAAATCTTCAATGTTGGTACCGGACGCGGTGTAACAACATACGAAGTGGTAGAGAAATTTGAAAAAGCTACAGGCGTAAAAGTAAATTGGACATATGCTCCACGTCGTGAAGGCGATATTGAAAAAGTGTGGGCGAACCCAGATAAAGCCAATAACGTATTGGGATGGAAGGCAGAAGCTAACTTAGAAGATGTGCTGAAGACTGCTTGGGATTGGCAAGTGAAACTTCGAGAGAATGGAATCATGTAATGATAAACTATACAATAAAAATATCCGCAAAACCCATAGAAGGTTTTGCGGATATTTTTTGTGCCATTCGATTATGGCAGCGGAACAGGATAATTATAAGTATCGAAATAAGTGGGATAGGGAGTTGTGGGCAACCAAGTTTTCTCTACACTAAACTCCATTGTGATATTCTTGTTTACTTGATACAGAATGCCGGCTCCAATCTTGTCGCCTAACGAGTGCATATCTACTAAAGGATAAGGTATGTGCCTACTTTTGAGTATGGATTTTTGAGCATATACATAGGCTTGCAACTTATCATTGAATTGATAACTCAATACTCCTCGTATACCTCCCGACTGATAATTACCTCTAGAATAATACAAGTTATTATAATATCCACCAACAGCCATTGTCAACTTATCGCTTAATGGGTTGGCATACATGGCCGTAATCTGTTGTGAAAAGCCACTTCCAAAAGCATTATTCTTGCCCAAACCAGCAAAAACAGATGCATCTAATGACAGATTAAGTCCTTTATGAAGCAGCCAACGATTACCTCCAAAGCCATAAAAAGGTAAGGTCTGCAAAGGAAGCCTTCGTCCGAAAACCATTGCCATTGGCATCTGTAAAGAATCAAGCGACAAGCCTTGATTATCTTGAAATCTGCTTACCTCGCTTACTTCCATGACTTTTGTATGGGCCTTACTTGCCTCTGAATGCTGCAAATGTTGTTCATTTACAACCTTCATGCTTTGCTTTCCTTCAACGTCCTGAGCCATTACCATATCAAAGGGTATAAAGGCAAGGACGAGTAATGTTCCAATTACTTTCTTCATACGACAAAGATATGTTGTTGAGAAATAACAGCAAAATCTTTAGCATGTTTTTCATATTAATTAGTTTTTATTGTTTTGATGCTTTTACCTTTTTCCTTATTTTTGCACAAATCAATAAAAATGTGTATGACAAAAAGAAGAATATTCATATG
Source organism: Prevotella sp. (assembly GCA_022783515.1). Lineage (GTDB taxonomy): Bacteria > Bacteroidota > Bacteroidia > Bacteroidales > Bacteroidaceae > Prevotella. The sequence continues at coordinate 7,690 of JALEWR010000210.1, read as the reverse complement.
CCTAACGGCATTTGTTTTTGCGGTTGTTCCAACTTTTGCCCAAAAGAAACAATCTAAGAAGAAGCAAACACTATCTGAGAAATTTTCCAAATATGTGGATGGTGCAAAAAAATCGTTAGAGAGGGTAGGGCATCAGATAGATGAGGCTGTGGGCGTAGCACCTCAACCTCTTAGTAAGAAACTGGCAGAAATCAAGATAGATGGTAATTGGTATATGCCGTTATATAAGGTAAACTTGTACCATGGACAAGAGTTGGAAACGTTTAAAGATACTTGTCTGCAACAATTTACTCGTAAATATCCGCACGTTCATATCCTCTCAACTGCCATCCCACAAGAAGGATGGATTAGTGAAAGTGTCAAAGATAAGAATAAAATTATTGGTTATCTCCAAACGCTTTATTGTTATATCACAGCAAAAGATGGAAATGATGGCTATATCAACGCTTGTTTTGCCTTTAAACGTTATAAGGATGTGGGCAAAGAATATGGAGTAGTAGAGGGAGCATGGCCCAAATGGGAGCGTACCGATGTACTTACTAATGAGATTTACGACGAGTTACTCACCCGATAATCTCAAAATAGATAAGAAGAGATAAATATTTAACCATCAATAATCATCTCTCCTTTATACCTTGTTATTAAATAATAATAGCTGTAAATTTATAAAAGAATGATCGACTTTAACTCATTGATTTATAAAATTATAGCTATTATCATTTAATGTATATTCTTCCTTATCTTCAATAAGTATTTTTTCATCCGTCCAGCATCTTTTGTATCGATGATTTCTAACAATTCTTTTAGTTCGGTGCGTATATCTGACACCTGCTCACTGGTGTAAGGGTTGAACAATATTTCTTGCAACAGATAATCGTCTTCACTCAATACACCTTTTGCAATGCTCATGTGCTTCTTGAATGTTGTACCTGGAGCATCAAGAGGTTTCAACACCGCCGAAAAGACAAAGGTACTAACGAAAGGAATACTCAATGAATAAGCCACCGTTTGGTCGTGTTCCTCAAAGCTATACTCGTAAATATTCAAACCCAACTTTGCATATAGCTCTTTAAAAAAGATACGGCCCATATAATCGCCTTCTTTGATAATGATTGCATTCTCCTCACTCAGTTGATGCAGATTGGCAAAAGTTGGTCCAAACATCGGGTGAGTAGAAACGTATGGATGTCCACAAGTTGCGTAAAAACTCTTCAATCCTGTTTTCACCGATGATATGTCACTGATGATACATTCTTTAGGAAGAAACTCCATCACTTCCTCAAAAGCCTGAATGGTATACTTCAACGTGGCTGCATTAATCACCAAATCAGGACGAAATTCCTTGATTTCTTCTGCCTGCGTAAATCGCTGACAGTTATAAGTAAATCGCATTCGCTTGGGGTCTTTCTCGTACACTGCAGTCTCATGTTCAAAGCTCAGTAAGTCTAAAAAGAAACTTCCCATCTTGCCAGCTCCAATCACTAATATTCTCATATCTTTACTTATTAATGATTTCTATTTGTTGTCTTACCGACTCTTCATGCACACTTTCAAATACAGATGCCACAAAATGAGGATCCATACCACATAAAGCACCCTGGGCACCACGTTTTTCCAATATTTCATTATAGCGATTGGCTTGGAATACCGTCATATTATGGTCTTTCTTATACTGACCAATCTCACGACAAACTCTCATTCTCTTTGCCAACAACTCCATCAATTGATTATCCAAATCATCTATCTGATGGCGTAATTGTACGATATCTTCGGTGTTATTTGTCTCATCTCTCACCACCAGCAACGAAAGAATGTAATCTAACACATCGGGAGTAACCTGTTGCTTGGCATCACTCCAGGCCTGATCGGGGTTACAATGACTTTCTACTATCAAGCCGTCAAATCCCAGATCCATGGCTTGCTGACATAAGGGGGCAATAAGTTCGCGTTTGCCACCGATATGACTGGGGTCGCAGATGATGGGCAGATTAGGCTCGCGTCTTCTCAATTCAATAGGAATTTGCCACATTGGCATGTTGCGATACATCTTGTTATCGTAACTCGAAAAGCCTCGTTGTATGGCAGCCATTCGTTTTACGCCTGCTCGGTTGATGCGTTCCAAACCTCCAATCCACAATTCCAAGTCGGGATTAACAGGGTTTTTCACAAACACAGGGATATCTACACCTTGCAAACTATCTGCCAAAGCCTGCATAGCAAAGGGGTTGGCGGTTGTTCTTGCACCAACCCACACAATATCTACACCATGTTTTAAACATGCTTCCACATGCTGTGGGGTTGCCACTTCGGTACTAATGAGCATACCGGTTTCTTCTTTCACCTGCTTCAACCACGACAAAGCTACGTCGCCCATACCTTCAAAACCACCAGGTTTTGTGCGTGGTTTCCACACACCGGCACGAAAAATATGACATCCTTTTTGTGCCAACATGCGTGCTGTTGTAAACACTTGCTCTTCGGTTTCTGCCGAGCAGGGTCCCGCAATGACAATGGGACGCTCATTATCGCTGGGCAAATTGAGAGGTAATAAATCTAATTCCATATAATTATTCTTTCTTTTCTTACGTTATTAAGGGTTGGTTCCGGCTTATTTTTACCTTTCTACCAATCTATTCTTTTTACTCTGTTCAACGCTTCTTCTAATTGCTCTTCTTTAGCACATAGCGAAATTCTCACATAGTGTTCGCCTCTGCTTCCAAAGATAAAGCCCGGTGTGATAAATACCGATGCTTCGTGCAACACGCGTTCTGTCAATTCTTCTGCATGGGGATATTGCTCAGAAGTCTTACCCCATAAAAACATACCCACTTGCTGCTTATCATAGACGCAACCTAAGTTTTCCATAATTTGTTCGGCAATGTGGCGACGCTTTGCATAAGTCGTGATATTGGCATGATAATGCCACTCGTCTGTATTATTGTTGTATGCTTCCGCTGCTGCCAACTGAATGCCTCTGAATGTTCCGCTGTCAATGTTGCTCTTCACTTTGAGCATCCAATTAATTATTTCTGTATTGGAAACACACATGCCAACTCGCCATCCTGGCATGTTATGGCTTTTACTCATCGAGTTGAACTCTATACAACACTTCTTGGCTCCTTCCACCTGCATAATAGAAAGTGGATGTTCGTTAAGAATAAACGAATAAGGATTATCGTTGATAATAACCAATGAATGACGCAAAGCAAAGTCTACCAGCTTCTCGTAAGTGTCCATCGAGGCTGCTCCGCCGGTGGGCATGTGGGGATAATTGGTCCACATAATCTTCACATCCGATAGGTCCATAGCTTCCAACTCTTCAAAATCGGGTTGCCATCCATTCTCTTCCTGAAGGTCATAATACACCACGTCCACCCCCAAGAGCCTGGTAAGCGAGCTATAAGTGGGATAACCGGGGTTAGGAACCAGCACTTTGTCGCCCACATTAGCTAATGCCAGCGTGGCATGCAATATGCCTTCCTTGCTACCGATTAAAGGTAACACCTCGGTTGCTGCATCTACCTCCACACCATACCATCGTTTGTAAAAGCCGGCCATGGCCGTCAATAGCTCGGGAGTTCCTTTCGTAGGCTGATAGCCATGAGCAGTGGGCTGATGAGCCACCTCGCACAATTTGTTGATGGTTTGTTCAGAAGGGGGCATATCAGGCGAACCTATGGCAAGACTAATGATGTTTTTGCCTTCGGCATTGAGTTGAGCCACTTCTTTTAACTTTCTACTAAAATAGTATTCTTCTATCATTTGCAGGCGTTGAGCAGGCATCACCTTATAATTATTCTTACTTTGCATAGCAATATTCTCCCAATATTCTTAGTTCGTTGGTCAATGGAATGATGGCGTCTATACTCTGTCGATAACGTATTAAATCGTTGTAAGTAACATCTACATAGAACATATACTCCCACTCGCGTCCGATAATGGGCAACGATTGTATCTTTGTCATATTCACGTTATAAAACGACAATATTGCCAGCACTTTCGACAAGCTACCTTCTTCGTGTGGTAAGGAAAACACCATACTTGCTTTATTCGTTGTTGTGGCATAGTTCTTCAACTGCCGTCTACTCTTATGAGCCAGCAACAAGAAGCGTGTAAAATTGTGTTTGTTGTCTTCTATCTTCTCTTCCAATACTTTCATGCCATACAAACGAGCAGCCTCGGCATTGCATATTGCAGCCCAACTTCTATTGTTATTCGCCTTAATATCATACGCCGCCCCTGCAGTATCTTCAGCTTCCACTGCCTTTAGAGTAGGGTGGGATGCTAAAAACTTGCGGCATTGCATTAAAGCCACAGGATGAGAATGCACTTCGGTGATACTATTCCAATCGTCTTCCGGCAAACAGCAAATAGAATGTTCAATATGCAACTTATGTTCACCAATTATGATAGCCCCCGATTCTCTCAACAATTCATAGTTGTGCAACAGCGAACCGGCAATAGTATTCTCAATAGCCACACAGCCCAGCACACTTGGATTGCTTGCAATACAGGCAAAAACATCTTCAAAAGTATTGCAATGGAGTGTTTCCACTTTTTCATCTTTAAAATATTGGTGAGCAGCAATGTCGTGAAACGAGCCACCAATGCCTTGTATTGCTATTTCCGTCATACTTATATCTATAAAAAATCCCGCCTCAATAGGGTTGAAGCGGGAGTTTGTTTATTGTTTATTTCAAAATCTTTATTCGGTTGAATATTACACACAACGACCCGCTCTACAATCCTTTGCAAAGTAAAAGTAAAACCAATAATATGCTAAATTCAACGTTGTCATAATGAAACTTTCTATCTTTTATTGCGACAAATTTATGCTATTATTTTTATTTAAGCAAATTTTTGATAGATTTTTTCATGAAAACTCGCTTTTTGTTCACTGTCAGCAACTATTAGAACTATGATGTAACACTGTCCTTATTCTATTCTTTGTACATCTTTTCTTACATCTATATTTATATATATACCTCACTTCTGCTAAACAATAAGCCTCCTTTTAGTACACTAATTATATCTTATTAATATGCTAATAAACCTTTCTTCTAACACAATAGATATTCTTTTACCATGCAAAATAGTCTGAATTGCAATTCAATTAAGGCTAAATCGTTCGGCAATTCAGCCTTAATTGCCAAGCCTTTTAGTCTTAATTGCATAATCGTCTGCTACTGCAGGAAGGATTGAATACTGTGTTATATGGAAAGAAAAGATTAAAACTAAAGATAGAAAAGAAAAGAGTTGGCAGCTTATCGATGCAAGCTGCCAACTCTTAATTTGATTTCTTAAACCCAATCTGTTATTAAACGTCCAACAGATTGCTGTTAAGATTCAATAACCGATTCAGAAGTTAATCTTCCATCAGTTTTCTGTAACGTCCTTTTTTAATTTCTTCGTTACCCATGCGGCGGGCTTTATTAATTTCGTATTCAGAGTAGCTACCCTCGAAATAAACCACTTCACCATTGCCTTCAAAGGCAAGAATGTGCGTACAAATACGATCCAAGAACCAGCGGTCGTGACTAATGACAACGGCACATCCTGCGAAAGATTCCAAACCTTCCTCCAAAGCACGGAGTGTATTCACGTCAATATCATTGGTAGGCTCGTCGAGTAACAACACATTACCTTCTTGTTTCAAAGCCACAGCCAACTGCAAGCGGTTACGCTCACCACCGGATAGAACAGAGCAAAGTTTGCTTTGATCGGTTCCGGAGAAGTTGAAACGAGAAAGATAAGCACGGGCATTCATATCACGCCCCCCCATACGGAAGGTTTCATTGCCTTGAGAAACAACCTCGTACACAGTTTTTGCCGGGTCGATATCCTTATGCTGTTGGTCTACATAAGCTAGTTTAACGGTTTCACCCACCTCGAACAAACCGCCATCAACTTGTTCCAAGCCCATTATCAAGCGGAAGAGTGTGGTTTTACCGGCACCGTTGGGACCTATAACACCCACAATACCGTTAGGAGGAAGCATAAAGTTAAGGTTGTTGAACAATACTTTTTCTCCAAAGGCTTTTTGTACCTGTTGTGCCTCGATTACCTTATTTCCTAAACGAGGACCATTAGGAATGAAGATTTCCAATTTCTCTTCGCGTTCCTTTTGTTCTTCGTTCAACATCTGTTCGTATGAGTTAAGACGAGCCTTACCTTTGGCTTGACGGGCTTTAGGAGCCAATCTCACCCATTCCAACTCGCGTTCCAAAGTTTTTCTACGTTTAGAAGCGGTTTTCTCTTCTTGATCCATACGCTTGGTTTTCTGATCCAACCATGAAGAGTAATTGCCCTTCCATGGAATACCTTCTCCACGATCCAACTCCAAAATCCATTCGCTCACATCATCCAAGAAGTAGCGGTCGTGGGTTACAGCAATAACTGTTCCTTCGTATTGTTGGAGGTGTTGCTCCAACCAGTCGATACTTTCGGCATCCAAGTGGTTGGTAGGCTCATCGAGCAACAACACATCGGGTTTTTGTAGCAACAAGCGACAGAGAGCCACACGACGGCGTTCACCACCCGAAAGGTTTTGAATGGGCGAATCACCGGCAGGACAACGCAAGGCTGCCATAGCACGCTCAAGCTTAGAATCCATATTCCAAGCATCTGTAGCATCAATGATATTTTGCACTTCGGCTTGTCGTTGCATTAGTTTATCCATTTTGTCCGGATCGCCATAATACTCCTCCAAACCGAATTTTTCGTTGATTTCATCGTATTCTTTCAACGCATCGTAAACATGCTGAACACCTTCTTGTACGTTTTCTTTCACGGTTTTGCTTTCGTCCAGAGGAGGATCCTGCGGCAAATAGCCTACAGAATAACCAGGACTCCAAACCACATCACCCTGTGTGGGTTGCTCAATGCCGGCAATGATTTTCATCAATGTCGACTTACCTGCACCGTTCAGACCGATAATACCAATCTTTGCTCCATAAAAGAATGAAAGATAGATGTTCTTAAGAATATGTTTTTGGTTCTGGGGAATAATCTTTGACACTCCCACCATCGAGAAAATAACTTTTTTATCGTCTACTGTTGCCATCTGATATATAATTTAAATAAAATATTGATACTTGTTTTCGTTATGCACAAAGATACAAAATATTTTGTCGCTTAGCCTCAATTACAGAGATATATGTCTATATTTGCATAAAATTATTCGATATAATGGGAAGAAACAAGTATTCACAAGATGAAATAAAAGCTATTGCCAAACTTTTGCGACTTAAGAATGCAGGTAACCGATTGCAACAAAAAATAATCAGACATCAGTTGCGCGTGGATTTTGAATTTAATATTTCCGACTTCAACGAACCGGGTAAAGCATTTGGAGAAAAAGAGTTGGAAGCGGCATTGAAGCGTGGGGCTATAAGCATTCTCGACGATGCAACCATAGCAGCCATGAAAGAAAAGCGAAAGAGAGATCAGGCTCGCGATAAGGAGTTGCAAGAAAAGGAGGCTATAGCCAAGGGAGAAGCCACCGATTGGCAACAAGCCATGAAAGAATGGGTGGCTTGGGAGAATGCCAATCAAGACACTTCGGCTTAGAAAATACGCCATTTCATCGATAAAGATTGATTGAATATAAGCAGATTAAACTCTGATTATAAGCAGATTAATATGTTTAGTTCAATAAAAGAATAGAGAAAAGAACAATTAAAGAGAATTT
>JALEWR010000175.1 GCA_022783515.1 Prevotella sp. | reverse complement strand
AGAGTCGGAACCTGGGATCGCCAATCTGATTGTTGGAATAAGTCGTAGTGGAACCCACCTTAATTCTACCTAATCCGTAAACAGCATCTTTACCGTCAGAGGAATTAGCATACCAATCCAAAGCACGAATGTTTTGTGGACCGGAATTGGTATTGTCATCGTAATTAATGGTTACTTGTATAGTTGCGGAACCATTGCTTGCAGCAGCCAAGATATAGATTTCTTCGCAGTTAACAGGCTCGGTTGCTGTCAAGGTTGCACGTTCATAAGGCTTCAACACCACAGCATTGTTCTTGGTATAATCTCCCAATACGAAGTCCATACCGCTTCTTGTGTGTACCTTTCTGTTGTCTCCGGCGATAGCACCTGCATCTTTCACGCTGGTTGTATAGAATGCCCAACCTTCGCTATCGAGTGTTCCACTGGCGTGAGTGTCGGCAGGAGTAGCCTCTACTAACACGTCGCGTGTCCATCCGGTGAGTTCCATTGGTGCGATAGAAGGCACGGCCTCAGCATATTGTTCGTATGCTTCCACCTCAGCCAATGTTCCGTAGAAGAGCGGATTAACATTACAGATGATAGCGATATATTTGGCATTGCGGAATTCGGGGAATACATATTCGAGAGAGGTAAACTCTTCCAAGTTATCAAAAGTTTCTACGATGTCCAAGTTATTCAAATCGTTACCTACAGCTATCTTGATGCGGTTGTTGACAATGCCCAATTCGCTTTCTGTATCATCGAATCCCAAGTTCATTTCAGGAACAGTAACCTTGATCTTGGACAAGTTCCATCCATTGTCGGTTGGAGCAGTGAAGACAGCCCAAACGTCATCGGTATGGGTAGAAGAGAGTACTACAATATCTTCGAGAGCATTAGCATCGCTATTGCCGTCGGTCAAGCCCTTAATGACGTGTGTTGTCTTACGAGCGTTTAAAGAATAGTCTTCTTCGTAGAGATGTACGGTTGCATCTTGTCCGGAGAGAATGTTGGGTTGGGTCGTAGAGTTGATGATAACATTAACAGCCGCTTCCTTATAAGCACCGCCATTGGTTACCCGGATGCTCAAGTTGGCTGTACCAATGAGCTTGGCAGCAGTAACGGGAATGGTGAAGGTGCCTTCTTCTGCATTCTCTGTTATGGTTCCCACCTTTACATTTTCATTATCCGGTGTTACCTCACAGGTAAAGCTGTTTTCTCTCTTATCTCCATTGAGTGCATATCTCACCACGATATTCTTGGTTTCTTCTGCATTCATTTCCATCTTTGAATCAACCGTAACTGTCATATTGTTATCGGCTCTGCCAAATACTTGGAACTCCCAGATACGCAAGGTACCATTAACGTGAGGCTTGAAACGCACATAGCGACCTTTCACGGGTGCTATATTATCGTCTTTTACGTCGAGATTGTCTACACCTTCACGATCAACCACTTTCGTCCATTCGTTCTTATCCATACTCACCTCAATGGTGTAGCGGTCGCTTTGTTCAACGCCCTTCTCCGGTCCTGCATTTCCGTCGAAGAATTTGAAACCATAGATGCGGTAAACACCTTGACAGTCGAATACCACTTCGTTATCGGGGCTGATGTTACACCATTTCTGCCATGTGTTGCTAGGACGTTCAATGCCGTCGATTAGGTTGGTAGGACTCTCGCGGTCGTTGGTCTTTCCGCTATAGCTCACCACGGTTTTATGTGCCACAACATTGTGTACTTCACGCATTTCAGCTTCATTGGCAAATACATCAACCACTTCACAAGGAGTAGTCGACTCGCCTACGCTGTTAGATGCTGTAACAGAGATGGTTTTCTTACCTGCACTTGTAGCCACCACCTTGATGCTGGCACCGTCTGCTGTAGTGCCTTCAGCCAGTTTAAGTCCTTCGGGTAAAGTCCAGTTATAAGTGGTAACAGGAGCGGTAGCCTTAGCGTTGATGGTCAGCACGGTACCCACTGTGCAATAGCTCTTTGGAGAAACGGTGAACGAAAGTTGAGGAGCCTTGAGAGCAGGATATGCCAATTGCAGACGCTTAGCAGTCTTTTGCACTCCCGACTTCATCACAGGTACCAAGTCGATATCCACAAACTTGTCTCCGCCATTGCGTGGAAACTCGGGAATATAGAAGGCTTGACCACGGGTCTGACCCACCATTTGCTTCTCGCCTGTTTCGCTCTTCACATAAATATCGAAGTGATCGAAGTCATCGCTCCAATTATATTCCCATGTCAAACGCACATCTCCCTTGGCGTCGCCCAACACGCTCGTACTCGCAAAGTTGTTGATAGCGGGTGCTTCGGGTTGGTAATTAGCGGGCAATACGGCCACTTGTCCCAAGTTCATGGAGAAGTCTGACACGTTATTAACCGCCTTGAGGTTGAGTGCCAACATATAAATGGTCTTTCCATTGAGTGAAGTGAGGTCGAAATCGGCAATCTTCCATCCGTTCTTCTCGGTGGTTTTTGGTTGCAATGTTTGGTCGGGTTCTACGCTGCTATTGGTAGAAATCTTCGCCTCGAGCAGGAAGTTGGAATCGCTCTTATACACCACGCGATATACACCGCCATTGGTTACGGGGATTTTTGTTTTATACAGACGCATGATATGGTCGCCCTGTGTCAGTGTTCCTGCCACTTTGAAGCTTGAACCCACATTATAAGCGTTGTCCCAGTCGATTGTTACGGTCAAATTACCTCTATTGGTAATCCACCAACGCCATGTGGGCAGGATGCTCTGCATACCGGAGTGATACCAGTCGGCTGTGCCTTGCTTCTCTCCTTCCACAAAACGATACTTACCATTACCCACACCCATATCGCTCATAAAAGGCATATTCGTGATGGCCGAACGTTCCAAAACACGACTCGAAACACCCTTCCAATAACCAGTGGTAGTAGTATTAGAGGGGTCTGAATTGTGGTTCACCCACATATCTTCGTCGTTCTCAAACACTTTCTTTGCGATGACATAAGCTCCGGCACCATGATTGCTGCTCGCACTCTTAAATGCGGCCTTGGCTGCATCCGCCCAAATTCTTTCTTCCGGACAGAAGAGGTCGAGTGAAGCTACATGAGGGCCATCTGCCGGCATAGCCGTATTTAGGTCTCTCATCCAACCTGTATGCCCGCTATACACACATTGCACACCGGCATAGATTTTAGAAAGAGTTTGTTCGGGTGTACAGTTGATTCTACCGGCATAACTACGAAAATCTCTTACCGAATTATACTCGATAAACTGAGATGTATTGAGGTGGCCGCCCAAGATATCTGTGTTAGGACTACTGCTTGCATTATACCATTGCAACTCCACTGTGTGATTGTTATCTCTGGCTGCTGCCGCATAGAAATCTCTAAAGAAACCCACCCATTCGTCTTTGGTACTAGCATAGGTTTCTTCGTTAATAAACCAACCATCGAAGTTAAAGTACTTACAAAGTTGATACAATTTCTCTGCGAAAATGTATTTGCCATTATTGTCTTTTTCTAACATTTCGCGTACCCAACGAGATTGGCCGCCAAAGGATGTGGGTGGAAAGAAGATGTTACCTAATGACTTAACACCTTGTGCATGAGCGGCATCTGTGGAGCCTGCAGGAGGAATATTGATGATACCTTCGCTGGCCGCACCAGCCCAATACACCAGTTTGTCCATATATTGCCAGTAGGTGGGTTGATAACCCAAGAAGTTGTTGATTTCGCCTTGTGAAGGACAAAGCGAACACATGGGATACAAGATTGTGGAATTACAAATTTCTCCACCATAGCGTTGTGTACTATTGGCTTGCATGGGTTGTGCTTCTTTGAAGCGTCTTGCCAACGGCACTTTTGAGACATTAAAGACATCGTCTCGGTTTGCACCCGGTTGCCAATTGCGAATGTTTTCAGGATGACAGCAAAGGTTCAAGGGTTGTTGTGCGTAGGCATTGGCCCCACCCAGCAACAGCCATGCTGCAACTAAAAGTTTTTGTAGTTTCATAAAAGTGGATATTAGTTAAGTAATCAACCCAATCGGTCAGACAATGGGCTATCATCGTTTCAAGCCCTCACGAACGATATGGGTTCAATAAAGTGTTTGTGTAAGTTTGATATATAGAAAAAGATGAGTGGATAAGTGCATCCTTCATGCTTATGGGCAAAACGATGCCCTTAACCACTCTCTTATTTTATCGGAAGTTGTTAGGTTGCACCCTCTTACCTCCATCGTCATTGGTATCTGCCACATCCCACCAGAGGCGTCTGCCTTGCGAGTTGGCTTGACGCAACTCTTCGCTGTTGACAAAATACTGGTTAGAGTTTTCGCTATTGGGATACAATATGCGTTTGATGTTCTTACCTTCAGGCACATCACCTCCTGAGCGATTGGTCAATTGGTTGGCCAATACGGGATAATCGGTGCGGCGGAACTCTGCCCATCCTTCGTTGCCATTGGGGAAGGTAGCCATCCACTTCTGTGTGATAATGGCTTCCAAGATTCTTTCTTTATCGCCACTATTGAACACACCATCGCTCCATACCTTCAAACCGTCGATATAAGCTGTGGCTTCTGCAGTGGCAATTTCATAATAATCCATTGAAGCTTTCACACCTGCACGGAAGTAGCCTTCTGTGTTCATGGTGAGGTTGGTACCTGTCCAGCCTCTCAATGCAGCTTCGGCTCGGAGGAAGAGCGACTCCGAATAGCCCAACCAAACAGTAGGACGGGCAAAGTTGAACCAGAATTTGGGGTTCAAATTCTTTGAGTCGGGCTTGGGTTGTGTACGAGTTAAGCTATACTTGAGTTGCGACATAGAGATTTCCGGTTCTTGTGCACCACGCTTACAACCCACAAAGTCGTAAGTAACCTGCTCTTTTCCGGCAGCAAGCAACGAAGAAGTCATGTTACCGCGATACCATGAGATAACGCAGCGGGGGTCGATGGTGCGTTCAATCGCTTCTGTACGGCGACCCACACGATAGGTTGCACCGCCGGTACTGAGGTTGCGATAGAATTGTTCCAAATCCCATGACATGACGCTTTCTCCATTGTAAGCGACACTACACATCGCCAATACGTTTTCAGAACCACCCTCGTCGAGTCCGCCCAATGCCACAGGAGCATGTTTAGGCACGGTCTGCATATTATCGGCATTGCTTTCCATCAAGCCATATGGGTTGTTCAAGGCTGCCTCGCCCTCTTTCTTCGCCCGTTCGGGGTCGACATTGGAGATACGAAGAGCCAAACGCAAACGCAAGGTATTGGCAAAGCGGAGCCACTTGTTGGCATCGCCAAAGTAGCAAATATCATCCTGACCCGCATTCCATTGTGCATTGTCGTTGGGGTTGATGCTATCCACAGCTTGTTCCAACATACGGAACATAGCGTCGTACACCTCTTCTTGGGTATCGTACTTCACATTGTTGGTTTCAGGAATACGAGCCTGGACATACTCCTTAAAGGGCATAGCACCGTATGTATCGGTATTGGCCAATGCCAAGAAAGCATAGTAGATACGAGTGATATAGAAAGCATTCTTATACTTTTCTGCATTGCCATTGAACTTGAACGAACGCAACAAGTTGCGATATTCCGAACTTCTATCGTTGTAGAAGTGGGCCCAACGAACACCACTCCATCCGTCACCATACTGATAGTCGGATGACTTACCGGCATGTTTAGGTTGATTGTTTGCCACATATCCTGCATAGATATCGTGTGTCAGATTGGTTGTAATCTGATAATCGTTATAATATCCTTCATAGAGGAAGTTGCGGAATGTGGGGCCGGCATCAGCCAAGTTCACTTTATAGTTAGCCGAATCTTCCTTGCTTACTGTAAAGTTGAGGTTGATGTCTGCATAAACATTGGTCGTATCTTTTTCAAGAATGGTGTCGGTTTCCTCTGTTGTAGTACCGGTGGCAGTACCGCCATCCATCAATTCATAGGGATTACGACTCATTTCGTCGAGGTCGTAACATGAGGTGATTGTACCCAACGCCAGCGACATCAACACACTATTGAATAATAACGTTTTACGTTTCATTGTTTACTGATTTTAGATTTAATTAGAAGCCTACGTTGACTGAGAAGCCGAATGTTCTTGTATAAGGAACAGCGGCGAAATCGAGTGCTTGTGAGAACATGGTTGTATCATAACCTCCATCGGGGTTGCCGGCGGTATGCTTCATCAAGAAACACAAGTTACGGGCAACGAACGAAAGTTTGAGCTGTGTGAAAGGTGTTTTCTTCAACATAGCTTTGGGGAAGTTATAACCCAATGAGAGTTCTTTCAGCTTGATATACGAAGCGTCGTGTACAAATTCTTCTGCATAACCCTTTTGTGATTTGAACAAACCGATAGTTGAATAATAGGTTTGAGCACTTACAGGGATGTCGTTAACACTGCCGTCTGCCTTCACGCCGGGTACCACCATATAATAGTCTTCCACGCCATTGATATTCTGCCATGTACCGCGGTCGTTGGTGCGGGCTGATACACCGGCCGATGTTGCCATACCTTCAGACACCGAAACGATGTCGCCACCAAATCGCATATCGAACATAGCCGAAAGCACGATGCCTTTATAGTTAAAGGTAGGAGTTACCGACATCAGCAAATCGGGTTGGATATTACCTATGGGATGATTCAAAAGATATTGTTCCAAGTTACCATCACCGGTTTCGGGTTGTGGCAACCCCTGGGCATCCACAATCACTCTGCCTTGTGCATCGCGTTTGATGAGGTTATTGGCAAAGATGTCGCCCAAGCGTCCGCCTGTCAAAGCACCCACCTTAACGGGCATATTGCCGTCGCCATTGAAATAGATGCGTGATACGCCATTAGCCAATTCTTTCACCACAGAGCGGTTATGTGCCAAGTTGATGCCGAGGTCGAAGGTAAAGTCTTTTGTCTTAACGGGCGTTGAATAAATCATCATTTCCACACCACTGTTCACAATCTTACCTGCGTTAACCCATTGCTGACTCCAAGGAGCAGAAGCATCTACGAGCATGGCTTGGTTCTTTGTGGTTGAATGATAATAGGTAAAGTCGAAACCTAAGCGGTTGTTAAAGAACTTCATATCCAATCCCAACTCCACCGAACTTTTGATTTCGGGTTTCAAGTCGCTATTCATCTTGATGGTTTGACTTTGTGGCACGCGGATACCATTGCTGAAAATAAATCGTCTGGTATTGTAAAGATTATAGGGCATGGGGTCTTTACCCACTTGAGCTGCCGACAAACGCAACTTGGTAAAGGTAATCCAGGAAGGCAACGGCTTGTCGATTGCACGCATAAAATCAGAGAAGACATAACTCAAACTTGCTGAGGGATAGAAGAAAGAGTTGTGTTGTTTGGGCAGGGTTGACGACCAGTCGTTACGAGCAGTCAGGTCGAGCGACAGATACTCGTTATAGGCCATTTGTACAGAAGCAAAAGCCGAGTACATGGCACGATCATGTCCGTTGTTTGCGGCGTTAGAAAGACGATAAGCGGTGTTAAACAACCAGTTGTCTTTATCCAACATATTTTCTACACCTACGTTCAACACTTCGTACTTTTGGTACATGATGTTGCTGCCCAAGGTATAACCCAAGCGGAATGTTTCGGTCAAAGGCTTGTCGCCCATAAACATAAACGAGATGTTATGTTCAAAATGATTTTCTTCGCCTCTCGACATATTGTCGGTTGTAACCTTTTCGCTCCAGTCTGAACCGGGAGTAGAAATGGCTTGATCGCCCAAGCTCAAGTTAGAAGCCTGAAGACGTGTACGATAGTAGTCGAAAGCATATTTGGCCGAGAACTTCAACCAATCGGCGAAGTTGAGGTTGGCTGCATAATATCCGAAAGCACGCCAACGCTCGTCAGAGTTTTTATATTGATGGCGTACATAGTAGGGGTTAGAATATTGTTGGTTGGGTCCAAACCAGCTTTGGTGCAATCTTTCGGCAGAAGTATATTGCATCAAATCCTGCAAACGCACGTTGCCGGGAATAAGCATCAGCTGTGCCACTTCACCATTCAGACCCGTCATCGGACGATTGTCGGCTTTCATGCGTGAAAGCGAAATCTTACCATCCAACGAGAGATATTTGTTAACCACTGTTCCGGTGTTGAGGTCGATATTGGTCTTACTCAATTTCTCGTCTTTAAACAAACCGTCGTTGCCGTTGAAACCAATAGAAAGGCGAAAGTGAGACTTCTCCGTTGAGCGGCCCAAAGCCACTGTATGAAAATGTGAGAAACCTGTGTTGAAATAATCTTTCAACTTATCTCCATAATAAGAATAAGGTATACTTTGACCCAACCATGAGGTTTCTGCATGACCGTCTAAGAGCGGACCATAACCCAATTCACCGGTGAGGCGTTGACTGCCATCTTCTTCTGTGGTGTAGATGGTTTGTCCACGCATACCTTGTCCGAAACGCTTTTGCATCTCGATGGTTTCAGACACTTGGCTCCATGTAAAGCTGCCACTATAGTTAACGCCCAAACCTTCTTTTTGAGTACCTTTCTTGGTGGTAACAAGAATCACGCCATTACCTGCTCTCGAACCGTAAAGGGCTGCGGCATTAGGGCCTTTCAACACCGAGATTGACTCGATATCTTCGGGGTTAATGTCTAAAGATGTACCACCGCGGTCGTAACCTCCGTATGCCGATGCTTCTGAAGTTTGGTTGTCGGTAAAGGGAACGCCGTCTACAATCCAAAGAGGTTGGTTGTTGTCGGTGAGCGAAGAGTTGCCACGGATAGTAATTTTGGTTGAACCGCCTAAACCTGTGCTGGAGGTGTTCATTTGCAAACCGGCCACCTTACCGTCCAAAGCACTTGTTACAGAGGGGTCGCCGGTGGTGTTAAGAGCATCGCTCTTGATATCTTGTACCGAGTAGCCCAGCATCTTTTTCTCACGCTTGATACCCAAAGCTGTCACCACCACTTCGTCAATGGCCTTTGCATCGGGGTCGAGAGCTATCTTCACCATGTCGCCGGCAGCTGTCACATCCTTCGTTTTATAACCCAGGTAGCTAAACTGAAGGATGGGTTTTTCCACATGGGTTGTAAGGGTATAGTTACCATCGAGGTCGGTAATGGCACGATCGGCTGTACCTTTTACCGTTACAGTAACACCTATCATCGGTTCTTGGTTCTCGTCCAAGACCTGACCGCTGATTTTTCTTTTCTCGGTTGTCTTGTTTGTCTGGGGTGTTTGCGGGCCTTCTTTTTTCAGATACACCACATTGTCTTCAATCTTATACGACACGCCTTTGCCCTTAAGCAACAGCTCCATCACCTTCTCGATGGCTTCGTTCTTAACGTTGATTCCTGCAACAGGAATATGGGTCAGCTTGTCGTCGTAAAAGAATTGGTACTTCTTTTGTGCCTGAATCTTCTTAATCACAGTGCCTAATGTTGTGTTAGGCGTACTCAAGGTTACTTGAGCCATTGCTCCTTGAAAAGGTGCAACGGATAGCATGAGGGCAAAGGCCGCCCCCATCCACCTTTTGTTCGGTAGATTAATGTCCATGTTGTTTTATTTATTTAGGTTATACATTTTTAGTCATTAAGTTAATTAGCCGTTGAGTTGAGAAGTAAAAACTTTCTCCATTACTGCCATTGGTAGTCGTCTTGCCCACGTTTTTTATAGCTAATGGGCAGCGTATAAGTCAGTGCTTCAAACACTTCCTCTATATTGTCTTTGCGTAACAAACGACCCGAATAGGTTGTTCTCTCGGGCAGTTGGCCGGCCACATGAATGCGAACCCCATAGATGGCTTCCAGCTTTTTGGCTATCGTACGGATGGTAGCCTGCTCAAAACCAATCACTTCGTATCGCCAAGTGCCATAATTCTTATTCTCCACTTCGTGTACCGTCATGTGTCCGGTCTGATAATCCAGACGAGCTTTCTGTCCGGGCGACAGCACCAGCTGTCCTGCCGACTGATTGCTGCTCACCTCTACGGCACCTTCCACCAAGGTCACCTCTGAACAATGGGCCACAGAGTCGTTGCTGAAATTAAACTTCGTCCCCAAGACCTTGACACTCATCGCCTTGCTTTCCACAACAAAAGGATGGTCTTTATCTTTGCTCACCTCAAAAAAGGCTTCACCCACGAGGTTCACCTTGCGTTGCGATGCTGCAAAGGCGGCGGGATAAGAGAGGCTGGAACGCTTGTTGAGCCACACCACACTGCCATCGGGCAACACTACCTTACGAGCGACACTGTCAGAGGCCTGCACCATAATCAGCTCTTCGGACTGAAGGCGAAACTGCCGTCCCAGCCAGAAGAGGGCCAAACCTGCCACCAAGACAACAACAGCAGCAGCGGCATAGCGACGAAAGGACAACAGCCCTAAGGGGCGATTCAAAGACTGTTCTTCTTGGCTGATACGGCCACGAACACGTTGCAAGGCTTTCTCGACCTTGATTTGAGACATATTCTCTGCCTGCATGTGCAGATACATACGCTCCATGCCAAACAAGTCGTCTTTTTGCTCGGGATGTTCTTTCATCCACCTACTGATGACCTGCAATTCTTCTTCCGAACATTGTCCGGTAATGAAGCGGGTGATGATATCTTCGTTGAGTGTTGTCACAATGTTACCTTTCGTTTTGTTTGTTGTTACCAATAGACGCTGTTTCACAAGTTTCAACTATAAGATACGAACTGAAGCACGGCTGCGGTCAGAGGGTGTTTATAGATAGGCTTGAAAAGAACGTTTATACCTTAAATAACAATATCAGGCACAAACATACTTAAAGGAATCGAAAAAAAAGTATGAAAAAAAACGCAACATGCGACAAACGCTGTCTCAAATACTTCAAAGCACGATAGACATGTGCCTCTACCGTCCGCGTTGAAAGCCCTAAAATATGGGCTATTTCCTCGTTTTTGAGGTCTTGCAGATAACTCAACCGAAAGACTTCTCTACATTTTTCGGGCAACTCGCTGATGGCTTGCTCTATCTGATTGTGCAAATACTCGCATTCCAACTGATGCTCGGGCGTGTTTCTCACCTCATCCATCAAGAGAAGGCGCTGTTCGTTTATCTCGCCGATTAAAGCGATATGAGAGGCTGAAACCTTATGATGCTTCAACAGATTGAGACATTTGGTATAGGTAGAACAATAAAGAAACGACTTTATACGTTCGCCAAATTCCACGGTATCCCGCCTACGCCACAACTCTACGAAGACGTCTTCCACAATATCTTGTGCGTCGTCTTCGTCAACAAAACGCTTCGCATAAACATACAACTTGCTGTACATCTCACGAAAAAGTTTGTCATATAATATGTTCAGGTCGGCGGTCATTGGTTTTTATCCTTCTTTGCCCATTTCTCGAAAAGTGTGTTGTTTCTCGCAAAATAAGCTATGTGCGTGCCATGTCAAAGCTTTTTCAACCGGTATTTATGTATATGGCTGAACCTAACACAGCAAAGCGACTACAAATTTAAAACAATTATTTCTAATAGAAGTGATTTGGATTGTAAGTTTTCAGTAAAAAAAAGGAGCGGGAAAAGGGAAACAACTCTAAAAATCCAAAGCAACGACTCACTTTAGGCAACGACCTCCACAACTCTTCACAACAATTCATGTCATCACCCATCACTAACATCCAAGCCCTTATCACTCATCACATTCTCCCCTCCTTGAACATAGGAAACCGCTGTTGGCGACTTTACAACGAGAGAATCGAAAACTGCTTAAAACAAAGAATGAGCAAGGGCGAACTCTCCCATTCCAACATTCCCTCTATCTTAAAAATTGCACAATAAAATCTGCCCTTTGTAACGCTCAAAACGAGCGTCCTAGATCACAACATTCATCCTTAAACAAGAAAATCGTCATTTTCAGACCCCCTTGATTATCAGCACCTTACCAATCACACGCATTTTATCATCTCACAAAACGCCACTTTTCGCATCCTAAAAAGCATCCTTTCGCCTTGCAAAACCTATCGTTTCGACCTGCAAAAGCATAACTCTGACCACCTCAAAGCCATGCTTTCATAAAGTGAAAGCAGAAAAAACATCGTCCAATCGCAAAAGAAACTTATTTTCAATATATTCCTCCCTCCATCCTCTTCCATCTCTCTTCTAAAACGAGAAACTTCATTGTTAAGTTTTATTACCACGAAAATAGAAATTGACCAATCATCATCCCAATCTCCCCGACGGGAAGGAAACCTGACGGACTCATCCATTCATTGGGTTTTTAACAATTTAACTTCCACTCCAAACCCCGAAAAATTTAATTCGATTGGCTGCTCTTCTTATCGCAATAATTGCTTATCTTTGCAAAAAGAATGATTTAACGGAGAAAGGATGTTTGTTATACCTAATGATATAACAACAAACAAATGAGGCGAGGAGCCTTGATATAGCAATCGGTTGAACATTCAAGCATGTACCTGTCGGCCATCAAGGTTGAAGAGCGTACACGCAGTATCTGTTTTTTGGTGCAAGATAAAAGAGAGTTGGCAGCACAAAGCCGTTTTCTGAAACGTTTCTTGCCGTGTTTAAAATGTTTATATAATGTATATCTCATGGAAATAGCCAAGAGAAACGGAACGGTGGAATCTTACGATAGAGAGAAGATTGCTACCGCCATAAAAAAAAGTTTTGCCAGTACGCAACGTATCATAGACCAAACCGAAATCTATGATATGGTGGCGAAGGTGGAGGAAATTGTAGCTGCCGGCGACGACAAGAAAAATGTGGAGAGCATCCAAGACGAAGTGGAAAAGTGCCTGATGCAAAACGGCTTTTATGCCGAAGCCAAAAGCTACATCCTCTTTCGTTGGCAACGCAACGAACAGCGTAAGATGCTCAACCGCATGGCTTACGAGCTGAACGACCACGGAATTGTGGACGTGATGAAGGGCATAGCCAAAGATTTTAAGAGTCGCGAATATCCTATTACGATGCTCATCGACAAGTTTTTTGGTTTGTGCAAGGTGGATATGACATCAGCCGACAAGCTGTCTTTGCTCATCAAAGCGGCAGTGGAACTTACCTCACAAGAGGCTCCCGACTGGGAATTCATTGCGGGAAGGTTGCTCTCGTTCAAGTTAGCCAAAGACATTCGCAGCATGGAAGAGAAAGAAGGTATCGCCTCGTTCTACGACAAGCTGAAGTATCTCACCGACGAAAAGCTTTATGGTGCTTATATATTGGAAAGCTACACGAAGGAGGAGATTGAACAGGCTGCAGCCTTTATCCACCCCGAACGCAACCATTTGCTCAACTATTCGGGTCTCGACTTGCTCATCAAGCGTTATATCATCCGCACTTTTAACCATCAACCTATCGAGAGTGTACAAGAAATGTTTCTGGGCATCGCTCTCCACTTGGCGATGAACGAACCTCAAGACCGCATCATGTGGGTGGGTAAGTTCTACGATATGCTAAGTAAATTGCAGGTAACGATGGCCACGCCCACGCTGTCCAATGCCCGCAAACCTTTCCACCAGCTCTCCAGTTGCTTTATCGATACCGTACCCGACAGCCTGGAAGGAATCTATCGCAGTATCGACAACTTTGCTCAGGTGAGCAAGTTTGGAGGCGGTATGGGACTTTATTTTGGCAAGGTGCGTGCTGCAGGCGGTAAAATCAGAGGTTTTAAGGGTGCTGCAGGCGGTGTGATCCGTTGGATGAAACTCGTAAACGACACTGCCGTGGCTGTAGACCAGTTGGGGGTGCGTCAAGGAGCCGTGGCCGTTTATCTCGACGTATGGCATAAAGACCTGCCCGAATTTTTGCAACTCCGTACCAACAACGGCGACGACCGTATGAAGGCACACGACATCTTCCCCGCGGTGTGCTATCCCGACCTCTTCTGGAAGATGGCAGAAGAAGACCTCAACCAGCAGTGGCACATGTTCTGTCCCAACGAGGTGCTGTCGGTGAAAGGCTATTCGCTCGAAGACTATTACGGCGAAGAGTGGGAAGAAAAATACCGTTCGTGCGTGGAAGACACACGCCTGTCGCGTCGTGTGATGACCATCAAGGATATTGTACGCCTGGTGCTTCGTTCGGCAGTGGAAACAGGTACGCCTTTCACCTTCAACCGCGACACCGTCAATCGGGCCAATCCCAACAAGCATCAGGGTATCATCTATTGTTCCAACCTCTGCACAGAGATTGCACAAAACATGTCGCAGATTGAGGAAAGAACCAGTGAGGTACGCACCGAAGACGGCGAAACAGTGGTGGTAAAGACCACCAAGCCCGGCGACTTTGTGGTGTGCAACCTGGCGAGTCTTACACTTGGTCATCTGCCTTTAGAAGACCATGAGTCGTTGAAGGATATCGTAGCCAGTGTGGTTCGTGCCTTGGATAATGTCATCGACCTCAATTTCTATCCCTTACATTATGCCCGTCTTACCAACCATCGCTTCCGCAGCATCGGCTTGGGCGTGAGCGGATATCATCATGCGTTGGCATTGAGGGGCATCAAATGGGAAAGCGAAAAGCATCTCCGCTTTATGGACGAGGTGTTTGAGCGTATCAACCATGCAGCCATCGAAGCCAGCTCGGATATCGCCAAGCAAAAAGGCAGCTACAGCTTGTTTGAGAGCAGCGATTGGCAAAACGGCAACTACTTCGCCCTGCGTGGATACGACTCGCCCCAATGGCAGGCGTTGGCCGACAAGGTTAAGAAACAAGGCATGCGTAACGCTTATCTTCTGGCCATCGCTCCAACCAGCAGCACCAGCATTATCTCGGGTACAACGGCAGGCGTAGACCCTGTGATGCAACGTTTCTTCTTGGAAGAGAAGAAAGGCTCGATGTTGCCTCGTGTGGCTCCCGGCTTGTCGGACAGCACCTATTGGATTTACAAGGGGGCTTACCTCATCGACCAACGATGGAGCATGCGTGCGGCAGGTGTACGCCAACGCCACATTGACCAGTCGCAAAGCGTCAACCTATATATCACCAACGATTTCACCATGCGTCAGCTGCTCAACCTCTATGTCCTGGCTTGGAAGAGCGGTGTGAAGACATTATACTATGTAAGGAGCAAGTCGCTTGAGGTGGAAGAGTGTGAAAGTTGTGCGAGTTAACCCTCACCCCTGCCTTCCCCAAGGGGAGGAAAAGATGAGGAGCTTAACTTGTGTTTGGATTTTGAGCCGATGAGTTTTTAAGTTTTGAGTTCTTTTTTCATTCCTCAAACTTACCAACCGACAACTCATCAGCTCAAAAACCAATCAACCGACAACTCAACAGCTTACCAACAAAAAAACAACAAACCATCAACTCAAAGCCCCCCTAAGGGTGAGGCTTTTTCCTTTTCACTATGCTACAACGAAACTCATTATTCAACCCGCAAGGCGAAACAGATGTTCGCCAGCGTAGGATGATTGGCGGAAATACCACCAATCTCAACGATTTTAACAACATGCGTTATCAATGGGCAAGCGATTGGTATCGTCAGGCAATGAACAACTTCTGGATTCCGGAAGAAATCAACTTGACACAAGACACCAAAGACTATCCGCTCCTACCCAAAGCAGAACGTACAGCGTACGACAAGATCCTCAGTTTCCTGGTATTCCTCGACTCACTGCAAAGTAACAACCTACCCACATTGAGCGAATATATCACAGCCAATGAGGTGAACCTCTGCCTGCACATACAGGCTTTCCAAGAGTGCGTACACAGCCAGAGCTACAGCTATATGCTCGATAGTATCTGTAGTCCGGAAGAACGCAACGACATTCTTTATCAATGGAAGACCGACGAGCATCTGTTGCGTCGTAACACCTTTATTGGCGATTGCTACAACGAATTTCATGAGAAGCAAGACAAGTTGTCGCTTGTGAAGACCTGTATCGCCAACTTTATCCTGGAAGGCATCTACTTCTACAGTGGCTTTATGTTCTTCTACAACCTGAGTCGTAACGGCAAGATGTCGGGGTCGGCACAAGAGATACGCTATATCAACCGCGACGAGAACACCCACCTGTGGCTTTTCCGCAACATCTTGCAGGAATTGAAAAAAGAAGAGCCGGAGCTCTTCACCCCCGACAAGATAGCAATGTACGAAGAGATGATGCGTGAGGGTGTGCGGCAGGAAATTGCGTGGGGGCAATATGTCATTGGCAACGATGTGCAAGGACTCAACCAACAAATGGTTGCCGACTATATCCATT
This sequence comes from Prevotella sp., assembly GCA_022783515.1. Classification (GTDB taxonomy): domain Bacteria; phylum Bacteroidota; class Bacteroidia; order Bacteroidales; family Bacteroidaceae; genus Prevotella. The sequence continues at coordinate 686 of JALEWR010000175.1, read as the reverse complement.
ACTTGGGCAATCTACGTTGGCGTAGCTTGGGCTTTGGCAACCTCTATGAACATAATATCGAAGAACCCGAAAACATGAAATGGGTATCGCAATACTCCAATGCCAACATGGTAAAAACCGACTTCTTCGAGGCTAAGAGTACGGCATACGCCAAGAGTACGGCGTTGGAAGACGACTTGTAAGAGGCGGCACAACATCTCATTAAAAGATATACGCGTAAGGGCATGGCAGCAACAATCTGTCATGCCCTCATTATTCACACATGTCAGCAACAGATTGATTTCTAAGCAACTACACAAAACATTTTTAAGGGCAACGACACACAAGTTTTTTTAAGGGCAACGACACACACAAATTATCACAACCAGTCTTCCATTATTATAATGGTAATTTCTTCTGCGTTATCTTGGCATCGCGACTGCGATGTTTGCGTAATAAGCTCCTGCCATAAAATTTCTGCGTCATCTGCGATTTCTGCGAGAGCCTTTAATCCAAGTTTACTTGAGGTCTGTTTATTCGGCTTCATTTAAACGTTCTTTTCTCGGTCCTCAAAAAGTGCGTTTAACCGCCATGGCATAGTTCAAGTAAACTTGACTCTGCTCATCTGGCTTCATTTAAACGTTCTTATGCCCCTTAACCTGTTAAGGAGCCCAACTTAACCCGAGTGTTACTCGACTTAACCATGA
>JALEWR010000132.1 GCA_022783515.1 Prevotella sp. | reverse complement strand
TCCATCGGCGATAAAAATTAACGGCCGGTTTCTTCTCCAATGTTTTCACGCGGGCATCCACATCCTTTGCTATCCAATCGGCAAAGAGCGAGTCCATCTGATAATAGTTAACGCCTGCGGGATTGGCTTCGATGGCACGCATCCATGCCGGAGCGTCCGTGGGTAGCGGTTCTGCCACATAGGGGTCGTATAGCGTGGGGCGTGTTTGTGCGATGGCAAAGGTGTTGTTTATTGCTATTGCTGCTGTTAGTATGAGTCGTTGTTGTGATTTTTTCATTGTTATGTTCTACTGTTTTTTTGTGTTAGAGTATAGCTTTTTCGTTTAGTAGTATTTGTAGTTGGCGAGAGTTATTTTTCTGCGAGAGTGGAATTTGATGGGCTATAGTTTATTTTCCACTCACTATCTTTTGTATTTCGTTGAGCTTGTTCAAAGCCTCCATGGGTGTCAGGTTGTTGATGTCGATGCCTAATATCTCGTCGCGTATCTGACATAACACGGGGTCGTCTAATTGGAAGAAACTCAGTTGCAGGCCTTCTCTATTGTCGCCGATATGTTTCACCGAGGGTTTTCCCACGTTGCCCACTTGCGAATTGTCGGCTTCCAGTTGCTTTAATATCACGTTGGCACGCTTCACAATGCTCTTGGGCATACCTGCAATTTCTGCCACATGAATACCAAATGAATGTTCCGACCCGCCTTTTTCCAACTTACGCATGAAGATAATCTTGCCGTCGATGTCTTTCACGCTCACATTATAGTTCTTGATGCGGGCAAAATGTTTTTCCATCTCGTTCAATTCGTGGTAGTGGGTGGCAAAGAGGGTTCTGGCACAGGCCTTGGGATGTTCGTGCAGATATTCCACAATAGCCCATGCAATACTGATTCCGTCGTAGGTAGATGTACCGCGTCCCAACTCGTCGAACAGCACCAAAGACCGCGAAGAAACATTGTTGAGGATGTTCGAGGCCTCGGTCATCTCCACCATAAAGGTTGATTCGCCCAAGGATATATTGTCGCTGGCTCCCACACGGGTGAAGATTTTATCTACCAAACCAATCCTTGCTCTCTCGGCAGGTACAAAACAACCCATCTGTGCCATTAAGGCGATGAGGGCTGTTTGACGCAAGAGTGCCGATTTACCGGCCATGTTAGGACCTGTGATGATAACAATCTGCTGACGTTCGTTGTCCAGATAGATGTCGTTGGGTATGTATCGTTCGCCCACGGGCAATTGTGTTTCAATCACCGGGTGTCTGCCTTGTGCAATATCCAGTACGCCGGAGTCTTCCACAACGGGACGTATGTAATGATTTTCTTCGGCTGCTTTGGCAAAGCTCAGCAAGCAATCGATGCGTGCCAATACGTTGGCATTGATTTGAATTTGCGGGATAAATTCTTGTGTAGCGGTAATTAAGTCGTTGAACAATCGTTCTTCGAGCGATTGAATCTTATCGTCTGCTCCTAAGATTTTCTCCTCATATTCTTTCAATTCCTGTGTGATATATCGCTCGGCTTGTGCCAATGTTTGTTTGCGAACCCACTCCTGCGGCACTTGATCCTTATAAGTGTTACGCACTTCGAGGTAATAGCCAAACACATTATTATAGCCAATCTTCAAACTGCTGATGCCTGTTGCCTCACTTTCGCGTTTCTGTATGTTCATCAGATAGTCGCGTCCGCCACGAGATATTTGTCTTAACTCGTCCAATTCGGCATTAAAACCATCCGAGATAACATTGCCTTTGGCGATGAGGAGTGGGGGGTCGGGCTGTATTTCACGAGCTATCCGGTCGCGTATTGTTTCACATAGGCTCATCTGTTCGCCTATTCTCTGCAACGCTTCGTTATCGGCGTTGAGGCAAGCCGTCTTCAATGGTTGTATGGCTTGCAGGGCGAGCTTCAGCTGAACCATCTCTCTGGGCGACACTCTGCCCACTGCCACCTTGGATATAATGCGTTCCAAGTCGCCAATACGATGCAGCTGTTCGTCCAAGATGTTGCGGAATGCAGTGTCGCGGAAGAGATATTCCACCACGTCCAAGCGTTGGTTGACGGACTGCACATCTTTTAAGGGGAATACTACCCAGCGTCTGAGCATACGTCCGCCCATAGGTGTTATGGTCTTGTCGATGACCTGAAGCAGGGAAGAACCGTCTTCCTGCATGGGATAAAGTAGTTCCAACGAGCGGATGGTGAACTTGTCCAACCTTACATAACGCTCTTCTTCGATGAGCGAGAGCGAGGTGATGTGGTTGATATTGGTGTGTTGTGTCAGTTCGAGATACTGCATGATGGCTCCTGCGGCAATTACTCCGTTCACCACATATTCCACACCAAAACCTTTCAGGTTCTTTGTGGCAAAATGTTTCAGCAGTCTTTGTCGTGCTGTTTGTTCGGTAAACACCCAGTCGTCCATTTCAAACACGCAATGCCGTGTACCGAAATAGCGTTCAAATTCTTTTTTCTTACCGCGTTCGTATAGCACTTCCTTAGGCGAAAAGTTGCCCAAGAGTTTTTCTACATAGTCGTATGTGCCTTCACCTGTAAGAAATTCGCCTGTAGAGATATCCAGGAAAGCCACACCACAAGCCGACTTACCGAAGCTCACGGCTGCCAAGAAGTTGTTTTCTTTATAGTTCAACACATTGTCGGCCATAGCCACACCGGGCGTAACCAGTTCGGTAATGCCTCTCTTAACGAGCTTTTTGGTGAGTTTGGGGTCTTCCAGCTGGTCGCAGATAGCCACTCTTCGTCCTGCTCTGATGAGCTTGGGCAGGTAAGTATCAAGTGCATGATGGGGGAAACCGGCCATCTCTATCACATCGCCACTACCTCCGTTATTACGTTTGGTGAGTGTGATGCCCAGAATTTTAGAGGCCTCTATAGCATCGTTGCTATAAGTTTCGTAGAAGTCGCCACAACGAAACAGCAACAAAGCGTCAGGATGTTGATCCTTAAAACTGTAAAACTGTTTCATCATGGGAGTTAATCCCTGTTCCTTTTTTGCCATCTGCTATGGTATTAATGGTAATAAGTAAGACCTGACATAATCTGTATCCTGATATTACATGATTATTGTTTCATCGGACTATAGGTTATAAAATGTCAACTTATTCTGTTTGTTTGCTAACTTATTTATCGCAAAATTACAGAAAAAGTTAAGTGTTGCAAAATTTTGTTTGAGTTTTTTAGTCGGTTGGTTTTCTTTTTCGGGAGAGTGGATGGCTGTTTGCAAGGGTAAGAAAGGAATGGGCAGACATTGCCTAAGCACAGCATACGTCTTTAGCACAGCGTTTGTTTTTCAATGTTTTCCTTTCAACTTTCCCTCATCCCTTTTGTTTTTGATACAACAACTAAAATCATTTGTTGTTGGTAAGAGAAACAACAAGAATAGGTTGTTATACAAAAAACAACCTTAAAAGAAAGATAATCTTTTATACTTTATATATCTTTGCAAGTAGAATATAATAAATGAAAAATGAAAGCCGTAATAACAGGAGATATAATAAACTCTACATCTATTGCCCTAGATCAAAGAGCAGCACTGTTACAATGCCTTGAGACTATCTTGAACGAATTAAGATGCTTGTCGCCCTTAGAGTATGAAATATTCCGGGGAGACAGTTTCCAAATTGTTGTAGAAAAGGCGGAATCGGCATTGCAAATAGCCATCCTGATAAGAGCGGGGTTGAGGCATAACATTTCTCAATATTCACATACAATCTGGGATGCAAGACTGGCTGTCGGAGTGGGCGACATAGACTTTGTGACTAATCATATTGTTACGTCTGATGGAGAGGCTTTTCAATATTCGGGAAGGGCTTTTGACGAATTAGGTAAAAACAATCTTATCATCAAAACACGATGGGAGAACATTAATGAGGAATTAAAAGTAAGTACATTGTTTGCTGACGAAATAATATCCAATTGGACTCCTGCACAGGCTTATGTGGTTTACCAGTCGCTTGCATTAAAAAAAACTCAAAAAGAGATAGCAAGTCAGCAACAGCAGTCGGCACAAAACATAAGCAAACTCTCCATACTGGCCAAAGAAAAACTTATTCGTACCTATATCAACAGGTATCAAAATCTTATAATACTTAATCAATGAGACAGCCATGACATTCTTTCTTCCTCTTATATTAGCACATATCATTGCAGATTTTTTTCTACAGACAGACAAAATAAATGAAGGGAAGAAGACTGTTGGTAAACGACGGTGGTTGTACCTCCTGTTACATTGTGCCATTCATGCGGTTACTGCGTATTTCCTTCTTGGCCAATGGAGCAATTGGAAGGTGCCGTTGATGATATTCGTTTCTCATTATGCAATAGATACAATAAAGATTGCCTATGAAAAGAAAAATATTGCCCGAAGTGGAAATACAACCCAAACGTTTTTGTTAGACCAGATGGCACATCTTGCCGTTATTGGTATTCTTGCCTTTTGTTATGATGGAAGAGCATTGTACGATGTATTTCGGCAACAGTTCTTCTGCTATAACAATATTCTAAAATACCTTATTGGCTATGCACTGATTCTTAAGCCTACTGCCATTTTTATGAATTTGCTGTTGAGCAAATGGAATTTGAACGATTTTCCTGCCAACGGACTGCCTCATGCGGGAAAATGGATTGGTTTCTTAGAACGCACATTAGTCGTTACTTTTATTTTGACTGACAATGTAGAGGGAATTGGCTTTCTCCTTGCTGCCAAGTCAGTATTCCGCTTTGGTGACTTGAATAAAGCTAAAGACATCAAAACCACTGAATATGTGTTATTAGGAACACTTGTCAGTTTTACCATAGCCATACTAATGGGTTTTGTCATTAAATCTTTCCTGTTTTAAAATCGAATCATGGAAATAAGTTCTTTCTACACCTCACACAAACCACTACCCGGCAATACCTGTGACTTTGATTTGTTGTGTTTTAAGAATTATCTTACTTGGAGAAAGAAAGTGTTTGTGTCTATTGTTTTCCTTTTTGAGTTGCAGGACTGATGTTGTCGAAATCGGCCAGATTAACAAAGCGACCGCGTTTGCGGCGTTCGTCGATGAGGCGTTGCAATTCTTTTTTACGCGTGGAAGCTATCCAACGGCGGGCAAAGATATTGGGGATGGCAACGCCAATCGACAGACAAAGTACGATAAGACCGGCATTAATAAGGAAGTCGAACGAGCGAAGAAAGCCTTCTACCTCACGTCCCATCTGTATGAATCCAAAGATACCGCGATACATAAAGATGCCCGGCACCATGGGGATGACACTGGGGATGGACAAAACGTGGTTGGGGCTGCGAGTGGGTTGCACCAACCGAACAGCCAGAATAGATATGAGCGATGCTCCCACCAGCGAACCAATGATGACGCCTAAATCCAAGTCGAACGCCAAAAAGTTGCGGGTAAACATACCGATAATACCCAGCAGAGCCACAGCGGGCAGGGTGCGGCGTGGCACATTAAAAATCATTCCAAAGCCCATAGCCGCTATTCCGGTTACTATAGCAGCCTCGAAATAGCTGATTTCGGGGGCAATGCTCAAGGTCGTAAGAAAGTTATTGACACCGCAGATGCTTACGGCGATGACAATGCCGAAGGTCATCGAGGCTATCTGAACGATGGCATTCGAGAGCCGGGCAACACCCATGATGAGGTAGTTGTCGAGCATATCGTCGAGAAAATTGATTAAAGCTACACCCGGAACCAGAAACAAGGCACAGCAGAGAAAGGGATGAAAGGGGCGGTCGGTGAAGCCTTCGGGTAGGATAAAGGTCATCAACCATGCGGTCATCGTGGCAAGAAAGGCACACAAGGCTGTAACCATATATACGTTGAAGTTGGACTTGAGCAGATAGCTACGCGTGGAAAAGCCTACCAGTCCGGCAAGCATGGCCGGAATGAACGAGGGCCAATCGCCTCCGAACAGCACACAGAAGGCACCACAACCCATGGCTGCCCCCAAGGTAACGAGCCATGACGGATACTCGGGCTTTGCCGAAGCGATGTGCTTGACGGCACGGTCGAACTGTTTCATCGAATAGTCTTTCTCAATGGCTTGCCACGAAAGCTGGCTCATAGCCGCCAATGCCTTCATGTTGATGGTATATTTATCAGAATGGACAAAGCGGCTAAAGGAGTGGGTTTCGTCGCTATAGTTCACCTTGAGTGTGCCATACAGCACGTCGATATGTAAGTTTTCCTCTTCCAATCCTAAGAACGCCGCAATGCGTTTCATGTTTCTGACAATGCGGTTGGTGTCGGCAGCACTCTCCATCAACACCATTCCTGCACGCAACAAAATAGTTAGTTTACGATGTATGCGTTGCGTCTTTTCGTTCAATTCTTCTGCTTGTAATGTCATTTTATCTTCTTGTAATGCCATATTGTCTGTTTGTAATGTGGCGGTATCCCTAAAAACAGATGCAAAGTTAGTGGTTTTATGTGAGTTGAGGAGTTTTTAAGCAGGTAAGTTTTAAAGAGTAGGTTTTTCTCTAAAAAGTGAATGGATGGTGGGAAGGGACAAGTGGTGTTACTTTTTCTTGTTCGTTTTTCTTTTAAAAAGAGAAATGTAGGGGAGGAAAAACGATGACTTTATT
>JALEWR010000250.1 GCA_022783515.1 Prevotella sp. | reverse complement strand
CTTCGTCGATATAAGCATCTCCTCGCTTAATCAACCATATTGCAAAATCCCACAATTTAGGGAAATATTCAGACGCATAATAGATGTTTCCCCACTTAAAACCAAGCCATTCGATATCGCGAAGGATATTTTCCACATACTCGTTTTTCTCTTTGCTGGGGTTGGTGTCATCAAAGCGAAGGTTGCAAACACCATTATACTTCTCGGCTACTCCAAAGTCCATGTAAATGGCTTTTGCGTGTCCAATATGTAAATAGCCGTTAGGCTCTGGAGGAAAGCGTGTTTGAATGCGTCCTCCATTTTTGCCTTCGCTTAAATCTTGTTCAATGATTTGTTCTACAAAACTCAAACTTTTTTTCTCTTCGTTTGCGTTTTCTGCCTGATTTACCATACTATTTATTTGTCTGTTAAATATGTCTATTATCCAATACGATTGTTTATCGTTTATGCAAAGTTACGACAAACCACTATAATTACAAAATAAATTAGGTGATTTTGACAGCTCTATATATAATAAGGTATAGGAGAAAAACAATCGAGAGGCTAGCTCAAAGAACATTTCTTGTGGGAGTGATTGTTTCTTAGAAATGAGTAAATATTTATTAGATATGCGATAAATATGTTATTTAGCATAAAAAAAAGTTTGTAGACTTCTCTCTTATCTTGTATCTTTGCATCAGTTATCCTGAATACAATCTTTTTACCTTAAGAGACTAATACCTATTGAGATTTGAAGATGCACCTCTCTGTGAAGAGAAGTGCATTTATTTTTTTTCTTATTCCACCTTTTGACGCAGAATAATAATATGCACATAGGCTATGCGTTTTCTTATTTTATTCCTCGTTTATTTAATGCTTCGGTATATTTTGCAGCATTTTTCAGGTGCTCGGCATAGGTCTTTGCGAAGTTATGTGTTCCACTAAAGTCTTCTTTTGCACACATATAGAGATAGTCGTGCTTTTCCAAGTTGAGTACAGCATCTATGCCTGCAACCGATGGGATGCGTATGGGACCAGGAGGAAGTCCGGTATATTTATAAGTGTTATACGGACTATCAATGTATAACATATTGTGATAGATACGTTTCAACTGGAATTCTTTTAATGCAAATTTGATGGTTGGGTCGGCTTGTAAAGGCATTCCGTCCGCATATTCAGCAGTCTTTAGTTTTAGTCTGTTATAGTACATACCTGCCACTCTTGGCTTTTCGGCATCGTTAGCTGTTTCTTCATCTACGATACTAGCCAAAGTTATAATTTCCACAGGCGACATTCCGAGCTGTTTGCTCTTGGTTGTCCGGCTTTCATCCCAAAACTTGTTGTATTCTTGTTTCATTCTATCCATCAGTTTTTCTATGGAGGTTGTCCAATACATATCGTATGTATTGGGAATGAACATGGCGATGATGGTTGTTGTGTCTAAATCGTATTGTTTGCAAACCTCATTGTCTGTCAACGCCTTCACTATAGTGGCACTATCCAGCAATAGCTTTTTTGATAACTCTGCCGAAAGTCTTTCTACCGTTCTAACACTAGGGATAGTGAGGTTGAGAGGGTCTTGCATACCGTTTTTAAGCTTTCTAAAGATGTTGAAAGCTCCGTCTTTGGGACTAATGGCATATCGGCCCACTCTGATGTTTTCTTGATAACTGCTATGTCTTACCAATGTCTTGAATCCCCAATACGGATGCTGCTTACTGATAGGCTGTACGCGATGATATACCGAGTCGATAGTATCGTCTTTGTCTATATAGATATAGTGGGTTTCCGACAAGGAGAGTATCGGGTTGAAGAAATAGTAATAAATGATACCAACTAATAAAACCAAGCAGGTTGCTGCGGGTATAAGGTACCGCTTTCTATATTGTTTTTTCATTTTCAATATGCTGTAAATTTGTGGCAAAGTTAGCAATTTAAAATGATAACGGTCGGTTGGTGGTAGATAATTTTATAACTTTGCCCCTCTGAATCC